>CAMRCY010000001.1 GCA_947041165.1 uncultured Deferribacteraceae bacterium
AACTAACTAACTAACTAACTAACTAACTAACTAACTAACTAACTAACTAACTAAGAACTCAATTAATCTAAAAGAAATCAATGAGCGAACTTAAAACTAAATATTGTAAACTATCCAGCTGGTTAATCTAATCTAATCTAATCTAATCTAATCTAATCTAATCTAATCTGTTATTCCTCTTAATTATTAATTCATCAAATAAGTGTACTTATTTTCTATAAATCGAAAACATCCATAAAATATAATCAAATAAAAATCAACATAAATGAAACTATAAAATGCTTTAGGTACGCCATTTTCTTTTAATCAGATATTATCACCCATGCTAAGAAAACAGTTAAGCGAAATAGGTGGAGAAATTAAGTCATGAGAAAGATAGATAAGATAGTTCTACATTGTTCAGCAAGTTCGTTTGGTGATGTGGACACAATAACATCATGGCATATAGAGCGTGGCTTTGAGACGATCGGTTATCATTACGTTATCTTAAACGGGTATCGTAAAAATAAAAAATATTTAGAAGAAGATAACGGAGTACTTGAGATAGGTAGAGATATTGAGGTAATAGGTGCTCATGCTCGTGGAGATAATGCAACATCTATCGGTATCTGTTTAATCGGTAATAAAGAGTTTACTGATGAACAGTTTGCAGAGTTAAAGAGATTGTTGAATGAGTTAATGAAGCGTTACGACATTCCTTTATCAAATGTGATTGGGCATTACGGAACAGCATCGGGTATATCTGGCGGTAAGACTTGTCCTAATTTTAATGTTGAGAATTTGAGAACAGAGCTGTGAACTATAAATACATTGCACTGATTGTTATAGTTGCAACTATCGCCTCTTATGTTTTTTATTTACAAGTAACTAATATGAAACTTTCAAGCAAAGTAAGAGAGCAAGAGATAGTAATTGCATCACTTGATATAACAGTTATCGACGCTACAAAAAAATTAGAAGAAGCTACAATTTTACAAGCTTTAAGTTATAAATTGTGTGATGAAAGGTTAGCAAATAATAATGAGATTAATAAAATTAAAGATAAACAAAATGCAACAACATGCACAGATAAACCTCTTCGTGAGAACTTGGTTAATGAGCAATCCTCTAAAGATTCTATTGCTTTCATTAACGCTCTTCTGTCTGGGTTGCAGTAGCAAGATTATCAAAATACCCTCTTTGATAGTTCCATCTTGCTCTGCTCCTATTAGACCAGATTTGTATCTTTTAGATAACAGTTCTCACATTGCATCAATGGAGAATATAGAAAACATATTAGTTACTATGTCAGAGTTGGTAATATATATAAAACAACTTGAGATTGTAATTAACTGTCTCAAGCCAAATGGAGGAAAGTGATTTTGAATGGAATTGAAGTTCTTTTAAACAATGAAGCACTGCTAGTTATGTTAATAGCTCCGTCGATGCTAGTTGGAATCGTAATAATATTTATGGCTTTTAAGCTATTGTCAAAACTGGGTGATAAGTACCTTGTATCACAAGATAAGCAGACAGCTGCATTTGAAAAAATTGTTGATGGTGTTGATTTTCTCATTAAAGTTGAAGAACAAAGAACACGTCGAGATGATGATATTAGAATTTCATTAAGAGTACTAACAGATAGGATAGAGAAGGTTGTAGATATTAATAACAGCAATGCTAATAGATAGTTTAGAGAAGGTTATAAATGTTGATAACAATAATAATAACAGTAGTTGTGATAATAATAATTAAAAAATTATAGGTGATCAGTAGATGAATGCAAGAACAGAAACACTTATACATGCACGCCGTAAAGGTATGGTGTTGGAGATATTAAAGCATGAGTTTCCAAATGGTGTAGATTTTTTAGTGCTACGTTGTGCTCTCTCAAATATCGGTCAAGACGTCACAGAGAAAGAGTTAAGTGGTTATTTAGTTTATCTTGAAAATTCTAAATACCTAAAGTTAAGACGGGATGATGATAAGAATATTTTATTAGCAGTGATAGATAACTTAGGGCTTGATCTAATTGATGGGCTTGGAACAGATAATGCGATTATGTTTGTTTAGGAGTTTATGAAAGAGGTAAAGTTTATAATACCCCTAAGAAGTTAGGATATGTATATTAAAAGTTTTCATAAAATCGAGTGTTGTTTAAGAGTGTTTAGATCAAAAGTGATCAGTTTGCAGAAGATGATTAAAAGCAGTTTTAAGATAGGGTAGATGTTTAATCGCATGGATTGTAGATAAGGACATCTATCTGATAAGGGGGGTTGCTCCCCCGAGTAAAGAAGAGCTATTAAGTTTGTTTGATAGGTTACAGGTTTTAATATTTAGCAGTACGCAATTTATTTATCTGATATTAAACATATTTAATAGAAATTAAAATTTGATAAATTTATAGATTTAGAAAGTTTTATTAAAAGTAGTTGTATGAAAAAAATAACTGTAAGGAGAGGTAATGAGTGAGTCTAAAATAAGTAATATATTGGAAGAGTTACAAACTGAGATTACGTCATTAAAAGAAGATATTGGATCATTAAAAGAAGATATTGAAAAGCTCAAGTATACGTTTATCTTATCATGCAGAAAAAAGGATTACATATAAAATGAAACATGAGTTTGTTGAAAAAGTTGCAGGCAGTTGATCAGTACAATTAATATGATATCTAATATTGATATAAGAATATTGATGATGATGAAAGTAATTGTAGCGAAACATAGATGTGTAGATAGATATAAGAAAGATAAAAAAGGAATTGAAAACATGATGAAAATTCAGATGACAGATTGTTTTTATAGGTACAAATAGATGATTAAACTTGTGAAAGAAACTATTACTGATGCGTTAAATAAATCAGGAATAACGAGAATTATTGATATAGATAATAAAGATATACTTACAGAAAAACCATATGCTGTATTTCAGTTTTTAGGAGAAACCTTTGAAAAAACAGGGTTTACCTTATCAGGTGAAGTGAAAGAAGGCGGGACTACGAAGGTTTCAAGCAAGTATATATCTAAGCTTTCGGTGAGTTGTAATATAGTTACACAAACAGAGAATGAACTTATATCCATCACCGAGAGCTTTATTAAAAATATACCCAGCAAACTTAGGGATAAAAATAATAATATAGTGTCCGTAACAATGGCATCATCAACATATAAATTAGCCTCAGGTCAATTTATAGGAACAGAGATAGTTGATACTGATCCATATGTTAGCAGAGTTATAAATATTGATTTTAACTACCATATAATTGAAAAACAGGGCACTAAGAATATGGAATTAAGAAGTCTAACAGACCCAAATTTAAATAAGGAGATGATAATTATGTCTAAATAAGTTAACTCGAATGATCAAACATTTGGCATTAGACATCAAAACTTGAAGATAGTTGTGACAAGTAGTCACAGTTACCACCGCGTTTTTGTATAACGTAAGATAAGTGGGTAACATTAGAAAGAGTATTATTATCTTTTCAAAAAGAGATATGTAGTTGTTAGAAAAAAATATAATTAATAGGTGATTTATGAGTGATGTATTTGAATATATCGTTGATGGCACGTCAGGGCTAAGTGGCGGTACTACTGGATCAGTTTTAGTAGCAGGAACATGTACGTTAGGTGTGCTTGGTAAAAGTTATATCTGTGGTAATCGTACAGATATCAGAACTATGTTAGGTACAGGAACATTAGTTGATAGATTAGAAGATATCTTTGCACAAGGTGGAGCTAATCCTATCGTAATCGCAGTACCAATTGGTGATAAACCTGAGTTAGATAAAGATGGAAATGTTATACCTAAAACACCTGTAGATATTGAAGTTATCAAAGATGCCAAAAACATATCAACATTGGTTGTAAGTGCAACAGGAACAATGACGGTTGATGCTTCAGTAGTTATTAAAATAACAGAATCTGGAATTTTAAATAAAGGAAGATTTCAATATTCGTTAAATGGTGGAAAAACATTTTCAGCAGATATAACACTTCCGGTTGAGAGTGATTTTATACTTGAAGATACTGGTGTTACTATTAAGTTTCCAGTGGCAGTTATGTCTGATGTAAACAACCCAGATTTGACAAAATTATATAATAAAGGTGATAGTTATTCGATGAACCTCGTAGCACCACTTGTAACTGTAGACCAGATTGGAAATTATCTTTTAGATGCTTTAGAACTGCATGATGTTGAATTTGTATACATTGCAGGAGCGTCAAATAGCACAGTTTGGAGTTACTTACAAGTTCTTGCAGATGCTCAATTTAAGTCACATAGACCAACATATTTTAAAGCTGAAGCTGCTATGCCTACAAAAGGTGAGATATGTAATGATTGGGCTGTAAGTCTAGTCGAAGCAGGAAAATTAATGTCTGCTAGATTTGTTCAAGTAACTGCATCTTACGGTTATATCACAACAGCTAGAGGATCGGTAAAATTATCAAATATTGCAGGACTTGAAGCTGGAAGAACTATGGCTATCCCTGTTTCAAGAGCAACAGGTAGAGTACGTGATGGAGCAATAGCAGGATTGTCAGTTCCTGATGAGTACACTCCATCTATTCAAACAGTATTAGAAGGTGCTGGATTTCTTACAGTAAAATCTTATGCAGGATTAAACGGTTTATATTTTGGTGAGTCGAAAACATTTGCACCTGCAACATCAGATTACAGATATCAAAATATTATAAGAGTAGTATTTAAAGGTTTACGTCTAGCAAGAGTTGCATCATTAGCATCAATGTATGATGAGTTAGGAGATCCGACTATACCTGCAGATATGACAGGAGCTATCGCATTAAAAGCTCAAATTTCTAATTCATTAGATAGTATGAAAGATGCGAAACCGAAAGAGCTAGTTGATTATCAAATTGTTATTCCTGAGGGACAAGATTTTGTTGCAAATGGAGTTGCAATCGAGATGACATTTATTGGTATTCCAATAATAAACAAAATCAAGATTTTTGCTAATTACACATTTGCGGGTTCATCATTTGATCCTCGTTTAAAAGATGCTTAATCTTTAGAGTAATGCTTAATCTTTCTAAGGAGAGGTTAGGCTACTGATTTAAAAGTAACTGTATAATAAAAATAGAATGGAGATAAAAATATGATTAATGGATCAAGATATGACTGGGAGTCGATTACGGCACTAGCACCAAACGGAATAATGTTTAACATCACAGAGATTAACTATAGTGATGAGCAAGAGATAAAAGAAGTATACGGTAAAGGTTCTGTTCAAGCAGGATATGGCAGAGGAAATTATAAAGCAAGTGGTTCACTTAAAATATTACTTGATGAGTGGGAAAGATTTGCAGCAACACTTGGTGACACTATATATGATCACGCTGTATTTCCTATTACAGTAAGTTATGCAGCAGAAGGGAAAACAGTTACAGACCTTTTACCAGCTATAAAAATCATTAAGGTTTCAACATCAAATGCACAAGGATCATCTGCGGCTGGTGAAAAGAGTATAGATTTTATGATAACAAAACCTATCGTTTACAACGGTAAATCAGCAAAGGCATAGTTATAACAATGAGGAGATATTAGATGAAAGAAGAGTACGATATAAATACAGTTAGTGAATTGAGTAACACAGAAGAGAAGTCAGTATATAAAGGATTTTCTCATTCATTCTTAGATGAATTTTTAGAGAAAGATGTAACGATCTCTGCTCGCTTTAGAAAGCCTACAAAGGCTGAGTTTAACCTTATGCAATCTTCAGCTGTAAAAAGTCCTGAGGCTGCATCAAATAATCTCCTCATGAGCGTAGTACATAAAAGTGATAGAGATAAATTTCTAGCAGATACAGAAGAATACCCAGGTGTAATAGTTACTATCGCAACAGTGATATTAAAATCATCAGGTTTCTCTGAGAAGCTGGGAAAGAGTTAACAGAGTTTGAAAAAGCAGATGCATTGGTTTCAATGTATCTGCACAAAACTCCAAGCAATAACCTTGAAAAATATGCTGTTGAAGTTGAACAAGCAAAATGGTTAGAAGAAAGATATTTTGATAAACAGATGTTTATTATGGGTAAATTGTTTGGTAGTTAGAAATATATAGAGAGTTATTATGGAAATATTTAAAATGTTTGCAACATTCGGTTTAACTGATTCATTATCTGTACCACTTGCCAAGATGACTAGCAAGCTACAAGATTCTGGATTAGAGATAACAGGATTATCAAATCAGTTTATTTCAATGAGTAATAAATTATTACCTGTTGCGGAGACCACTGATTTATTAACAAATGCATTTAGTTCATCAGCTACAATTGTGGATAAATTACAATCATCTGTAGCAAAGATATCTACTGTATTTAATAACGCTACAAATGGAACAGAGGGTTTTAGTAATAAAATTTTAGAGCTTGCAGGTTCTGCTCGTGAAGTTGCATTAAATCTAGGTGCGAAATTAGTTAGCTCTATAACATCAAGTATCCCTGTAACGAAATTATTAGGAGATGTGATGTCTACAGTAGACAAAACATTGAAGTTTATAAAAACAGGTTTTAGTGATATGGGAAGTGTTGTTGATACGACAAAAACTATATTGAATAAGTTTGGTATTGATCTCACAAAAGTTGATATTATTCAGAAAGGTTTAGCATTCACACAGGGTGCAGGTATAGATGTTGTTAAAAAATTAAGTGAAGCCTTTTCTGGTACTGGTCCAACTGCTGAGTCTATGATAGGCGTTGTTAAAAGTATAGGCACATCAGTTTTAGAACTTGTAAAAACAAAGATACCGATAGATGGAATTGCATCTGATGTTACGTCATTTATATCAGGTATTGTTAAAGGTGGTTCAGATATTGGAAGCACACTTAAATCAGTGTTCACAAATGTTTCAAGCAGTGCAAGTGGTTTTGTTGGAAATATAATGCAAGCAGTTTCAAGTATCAATATCGGTGATGTAATGAAAAAGATCGGTGGTTCAGATTTATTTGAGTCAGGTAAAAACATATTAACATCATTTGTAAACGGTATATCGTCAGTTGCAAGTTTACCAGGCAAAGTATTAGGTTCTGTGTTTGGATCGTTATCATCTACTATCAAAGGGCCTCAAGAGTTTTTGAGTAATGTTGTTGGAGGAATATCATCTGCTATAAACACATTGCCTGCTAAAATCGGTGGTGCTATATCATCAGTTGCAAGTTTTGCAGGTAAGACACTAAACTCTGCTTTTAACAGTATCTCTTCAGTTATTAAAGCTCCTAAGGAGTTAATAGGCAAAGCGATAACTGGTGTGTCAGAAATCATTAAATCACCTCAAGAGTTTATGAAGTCACCTTTTAAAAGTATAAAAAATATATTTATGCCTGATACAAATAAAGCGTTACAAGCGACTTCAATTGTTCCAAGCATTGCAAAAGGAATAGATGAAAGCAGTCCAAACTTAGTGAGTGCTACAGATCCTATTTTAGCAAATAATGGTGTGTCAACAGAGATAGGAGTGCAGAGAATGTCTGCTCAACCAAACGGTAAAGATTCTCAAAATGTAGTAATAAATATTGATAATTTAAATCTGCCATCTGTTGAAAATGTAGCATCATTTATTGATGAATTAAGATCATTAAAAATATCTTTAGGAGTGTAACAAGTTATGGCTTTACTTACAATTAATGATGGAATAGTAACTCTTGGTAGTACGTTAATCGATGCGGTTTTAATATCGTGTAATTTATCTACTAGTGTACGTTATGACGCTGCAACAAAAGATTCAAGAAGTTCGTCAGTAAAAAGACCTATCGGTTTTAATGACTCTGAAATCACTATTGAGTTTGCATTATTAACTGACAATATAAAGAGTTGTTACACGAGGTTATCAGCTATAAACAAGCTTTTTAAAGCAAGAGAAAATGGTGTGGCAAAGGTTTACAATATTAATAATAGACATCTATTTGCTCGTGGCGTTAGGTCTGTATTTTTCGATAAAATAACATCATCTGAATCAAATACTGATGACACTATAAAAGTTGTCCTAACGTTTACAGAGCATACTCAAGCAGATCACAACTTAGAGAATAAAGGTGCTAAGCTTCTGTCTGATATGATATCAACAATTAGTGCACCTCTAGAAAATGTTGACATGTTTTCAGATATTAATCCTAATTCAGGCTCAACAAGTGGTGCTGTTTAATGAGTGATATAATTTGCAATATAAAGATAGGAAGTAATAGTTTAGTACGAGGAATTGAATCGTTAATTATATCATCTGATATATCAACTCATGCAACAACTGCGAAGATAGAATTAACTTTAGAGAATGAGATGATAGCATCTGTGTTAAAAAAAGATGCACGTATGATTATAGATTATGGAACGTCGGATAATAACAGAACAATCTCTATGGTTATCGAAGAGGCAAGTTATACAGTTGATAATAAGTTTAAAATATTTGCAATGACAGATGGCAGAAATCTTACGCTATCAAAAGTGAAAGAGTCATATAACGACGAGTCAAGTTCTGCAATTATCAAACGCTTAGTGTTATCGGCATCGTTAGTTGTTGGGTCAGTTAAACTTGATGATATTATCATACCTCATATTTTATTTAATGATTTAACGATAAAACAAGCAATTGATAAAGTGTTGTCTACAGTTCAAGAATCAACAGGAATAGATGTTATTTATTTTGTAGATAGTGATGGCAAGTTTATGATGATGCCTAAAGAAATAGAGTTATCAACTCCTAAAATGATGCTTACAACAGGTATAAATATATTGACTCATATATCCAATCCAGAGGTTATAGGATCGTCTGTTTTAGAGACAGTTATTAATCCTAAATTAGAACAAACAGACACAATTAAAATAGATGACACAAGGAAGAAAATAAATAAATTAGCTTCAGTAATTGCAATAGAGCATAGCATTATTAAAGGTATTGCTAGAAGCAAGGTATGGTATTGATATGAGTAGTAGAGAAGAGATTAAAAGTATTTTAACATCAATATTAAGTGAGTTATATCCACACCCTGCAACAATTCGCAAGGCAAAAGTTATAACAACATATGATGCAGAGGATACATATCTTTGTGATGTTGAAATATTAAATAACGATGAAAGTGTTGATGATAGTTATCCTATGATATCTAAGGTACGTATACCACAGATAATCGCAGGAGATGGTAGAGGAATAATCGCACCACCAGCAGTTGATAGTTTATGTGATATATCATTTTACAATGGTGATATCAATTATCCTGTTGTGTCAAACTTTAGAGTAACAACATCATTTGCAAAAGCAAAGATGGACGAGCTTCATATAGCGAACTCAAGTAAGACATTTATCAAGATGGATAAAGAAGGGATCACAACTGTAAAAAGTGACAAAGTATATGTTGACGCTGATAAAGTTTATTTAAGTGCAAAAGTAGGAGATGAATCAAAAACATCTGCTTTTGTAACAGATAAGTGTATATGTGCATTTACAGGAGCCGTACACCCAACTGTTACTCAAAATGTTAAAGGAGTTTGATATGGGTTCAGATAAAACAAAAATTGAAAATGCGATAATAGATAAATTAGAAAGTCTATATTGGAAAGATTATAAAAAAACTGATGAAATGAAATGTTTCATAGATGCTGTTGCTACAGCCGTTGGTTTGGCAGTTACAGATGAGATAAACACCACGCTTTTAAAATCAAAAGTAATGGGCACATGCCCTCCAGGTACTGCTGGTGGTCCGCTCACAGGAGGTAACATTGTCTTACCAAAACAATAACCAGAATAACAATGATATTTTCGGTTCAGATATTTATATGGATGCTGATTTCAAGCCATCTATATTAAATAACGGAGAACTCAGATTAGTTACAGGTGTAGAAACTATACTTCAAGATATCAGATTAAGACTTATAACATTGAAGGGTACACTATTTTACGACTCTACATACGGATCAGAATTGCCATTATTTATGCAAGATGATGAAGTTGATAATACATCAATATCATCTGAAGTAGCTAGATCTTTAGAAGCAGATCCAAGGGTAGAGCCGTATTCAGTATCAACAGTAATAGAGAAAAATATGGATGAAATATCTATAATAGTTAATTTTCAATTGATAGGTGATGATACTCCACACAACATAACGTTACCTAGAATAAATTTTTTACAAGAAGGATAAAGATATGAATAAATTAAATAAATCAGTTGATGATATTAGAAAAGAACTATTTGAGTTTATTGAAAGCAAGCAAGATGATTATATTAAAAAGGGTTTTTTGCCGACTAAAATAAACCTTAATAAAGGTATTCTTAGAGGTATGTTAGAGGTGTTTATTTTTGGTATTTGGCAACTATACAATACGATGTCAAAGATACTTATGCAGGCGATACCTATTCACTCAACAGGTGATTGGCTAAAGCTTCATGCAGAGTCAGTAGGGCTTACTCCAAAAAAGAAAACTAAGGCGATAGGGGTTGTTCAGTTTACTAGAGATATTCGTAAAACAGGAAATATTAATATAGCTCAAAATAAGATCGTTGGAACACTTCCAGATGGATTAGGTCAAGTATACCGTTATGCCGTAACTAAAGATACTGTGTTATTAGCTGATAAAAAAACTGTGTTCGTAGAAGTTGAGTCAGAAGATTATGGAGAAAAAGTTAATGCAGAACATGGAATGATAACACAACTTATAACGCCTATTCCTGGTATAAGTTCCGTTATGAATATTAAAGTTCCAGTACTCAATCCTCTAAATGGAAACACATTAATTAGTTGGTTAATAAGCGAGGGTACAGACGATGAAAGCGATACTTTATTGCGTGAAAGATATATAGCGCAATGGCATCGTATAACGGGTGTTACGAGTAATGCTTATATAGCTGCAGCACTTTCTGTTAATGCCGTAACATCTGTTTCAGTAGAGGATCAACATCCTAGAGGACAAGGCACAATAGATATCTATATAAGAACATCTGCCAAAGAGGAAGGAGCTGGAGATACAGTGAAAGATGTTGAGAATGCAATTATGAAAGAGATTATGATTAATGATGATGTCAAAGTTATGAACGCTCTTAATCATAATATTGATATAGAGATGGAGGTTGAATCGAAAGGTGTAAATTTAGAAAACCTCAAAGATACTATAAAGAATACAGTAAAAGCATATATAGACACATTGGTAATTGGTGAAGATGTAGTACGAGATAAAGTAGCTTCTACCATTATAAATCTTGAAGGTGTTCGTAAAATAAATTGGCTATGCTTTAGTAAAGCACCGATACATTTAACACCTATAGAACCTATAGATCCGTCATTACCTGTAGATCCAGATGTTCCAGCAGAGACACTTTCATCTGTAGACTCAACAGTTCAGGCAGAGTTAGTTTTAGAATCAATAGTTGTCGCACGAAGCGAACTTGCACAAATTTGTTGTCTTAAGATCACAACAAAAGAGTTTGTAGAAGAGCTTGACGAGGCTATTACAAATAGTTTTAAAGTAGAGAAAATCTAAGAAATTAATTAAGGAAAAGCTAATGCAATATTTTTATAAATATTTTTTTAAAGTTTTAAATTTCATACCACTTTATAAGAAATCTGCTTTATCACTTATTATTGAGGCGTTAGCTGAATATTTTGATAAAGCAAGAGAGGATATTATATATCTTCAAAATCAGTTCATTGTAAGTTTGGCGGATGATGAATATATTCCAGATTATGCACGTTCTCGAGGAATACTTCGTTCTAAATATGATTATAAAGATAAGAAAATAGCCAAAGAGTTTCGTCACAGAGTTGCTAATGCTTATACATGGAATTTGTTAGCAGGCAAACATAAAGGTGTTGAGAAAATATTATCAACATATGGTTTTAAAGGTTTTAGTATTAGTAACTATTGGAATATCAATAATGCCCGTTGGGCAGAGTTTGATGTTGTCTATGGTACTAATGAGCTTTTTGATGATGGGGCTGGACTTGCAGAGCTGGTTAATTATTATAAACCTGCAAGAAGTAAAATAAGACAGATACGTTTTCCAACTAGCATCAATGCTATAAGTTACCAAGGATCATTTTTACGAGTACATCAAAGTATTATTTTAAGTAATTATGAAAAAGAGGAGCAAAGTTTATGAACTTAAAATTAACAAAAAAAGCGATAGAAGAAAAAGATAAGCTAACTGCTAGAGAAATTTCATCAATCAATTTCTCTAAAATGGCAGTAGGCAGTGGGTTATATACGTCAGAAGAATTAGCAAATGAGATCACAGAGTTGAGAATGGTAGAAATCACAACTGAGATAGTTAATGTTTACCAAGAAATGGTTGATATTAAAAATGATGTACCAAACATCGATGAAGAAACAGTGAAGAAAGAGAGTCAACTTTTCATCACATCAACATTTTTTAATAAGGATGTAGAGGAGAAGTTTGAAGTTAGAGAAGTTGGTATTTATTTCATATCAAACGAAGATAAGCAAGAGTATTTATATGCATATTATATTGTAGCATCAACTGATACAGCAATAGCTATCGTGCAAGATAAATCTCTTCCACAATACATGCCGATATCTGTTAACACAAAACTATCTAATATTGATGAAGTAAATATTGCTGTTGTAAATGATATGCTAGTTGTTAATCAAGATGAGTTTAAAAGATATAAAGTAGATATTAAAAAACATATTGATGATGAAGATATAAGTATCAGAACATATGTTGATGAAGAAGATAGAAAGATTAAAACATCAATAATTGAGCAAGATACAAGTATTCGAACATATATTAATGAACGAGATGCTATTGTTAAAACATATGTTGATGTAGAAGATGCAAAGATTGAAACTTTAGTAAACACAAAAGCAAACAGTAGTCATACTCACTCTTTATCATCAGGTTATCTTACTGGTGTTCTGCCAACCAGTAAAGGTGGAACAGGAAGAACAGATGGTGGTGCTAACGCATATGTTTATAGTAGCGCTAGTAATCCAACATATTTACTAGGAACAAGCTCTTCTAGTTCATACCCCACGCTATATAGGGTTAATGAAGATAGCTATATTAAACATATTAATATGCAATCATCTCAAGCGTATTCTAATCACGTAATTCACCAAGCTCCTTATAATGGATGGATAAGGGCGTATGTTCAGGGGAATTCTATGTCAGTGATTAAAATAGGTTCCCATCCAAGCTATATAAACGATAGCCTCGATTCAGCAATTGCATTTAGTTACAAGGGAGGAGGGTTTATATATGCTCCTATTCGAGCGGGTTACTATTTTAGGACAGAATGGTGCAATCTTGGAGTTAGATTATATAGGGAGGTTTCATAAATGTTTTTACCAGAAAAAATTGAAACGTATTTAGGTAGAGTAGTAGATTTTATTAATGAAGTTGAGTTGGAGAGCAAAAATCATTTCGATGATAACGGTGAGTTCACTCATTTTACAGAGCATGTTGTTAAGTGGAATGCTACGGACAAACCACAGCCAACAGATGAACAGCTTGAGGCTATAACAGAATATGTTAATCCATATGCTAGTGCTGAAGTTAGAAGTAAAAGGGATCAATTAATATCAGAAACTGATTGGACAGAGCTAAATGATACTGTCGTGCCAAAGGCTACTAAAGCTAAGTATAAAGTGTATAGACAAGCGTTAAGAGATATAACAAAACAGGCTGGTTTTCCTCATGATGTAGTGTTTCCAGAAAAGCCTGTTTAAAAGTAGTTGAATTAAAAATTTGAAATAGTATACCTACCACCACCTGTTAATATATACGTTACGACTATTAACATATGTGTTAATAGGCTTGTTATAATTTAATCTAGTTTACACAGCATTAAGGAAACCAATTTAATATTAAGGAAAAATTATGAATTTAAAATTAACAAAAAAAGCGATAGAAGAAAAAGATAAGCTAACAGCTAGAGAAATTTCATCAATCAATTTCTCTAAAATGGCAGTAGGCAGTGGGTTATATACGTCAGAAGAATTAGCAAATGAGATCACAGAGTTAAGTACTGTAGAAATCACAACTGAGATAGTTAATGTGTATCAAGAAATGGTTGATATTAAAACTGATGTACCAAAGATCGCTGAAGAAACAGTTAAGAAAGAGAGCCAACTTTTCATCACATCAACATTTTTTAATAAGGATGTAGAGGAGAAATTTGAAGTTAGAGAAGTTGGTATTTACGCTATATCAAACGAAGATAAGCAAGAGTATTTATATGCATATTATATTGTAGCATCAACTGATACAGCAATAGCTATCGTGCAAGATAAATCTCTTCCACAATACATGCCGATATCTGTTAACACAAAACTATCTAATATTGATGAAGTAAATATTGCTGTTGTAAATGATATGCTAGTTGTTAATCAAGATGAGTTTAAAAGATATAAAGTAGATATTAAAAAACATATTGATGATGAAGATATAAGTATCAGAACATATGTTGATACAGAAGATAGAAAGATTAAAACGTACATTGATGAACAAGATACGACTATTAGAAATACAAAATCTGATTTGAGTCATGGACATAACTTAGCAGATGAAAATATAGATGGTATTCTACCAATATCTAAAGGTGGCACAGGAAATAATCAGTGCAGAGTATCCTCATTAAATGAGCACCATAATGGCAACTACGGAATGGCTGAGTCACTCTTTTCCTTAGCGTTAGGTGATAACAGTAGAAGCACATCTACTTACTCAAGGAACTATAATAGACTTTACAGATTAACAACAAATGCTACAACTGGTGCAAAAAGTTATAGTAACGATATACAAGTTTACAAAGCGACAACTTCAGATAATGCGAGTATATCAAATCAACTTAGATCTGTTTATCACTACAGTCGTAGTAATTATATCTTAGGGTCATCATCTTCTAATGGTCTTGGACAATCTTATACTATGCCTCTACACAATTTCCAAACTAAGCCTGACTACAGTAATAGGACTGTTAGATCTCCACATACTAACTACACTGCAAGTAGAGCAGGTATCTTAATAGCTAGTTTAGCGTTTAATGGTGGGGTTGGACAAATATTAATCAATGGCACTGTTATTATTCAGTCACATTCTAATGGTGGTGGTGGAACATGGTTCTGGTTACCAGTTAGACAAGGTGATCGTTATCAATTTGTTAATGCTTATGAAGGGTGGTTTGTCACTGACATATAAATACTAATAGGAGAGAATATTATGGAACTATATAAAAAAATTGAAACGTATTTAGGTAGAGTAGTAGATTTTATTAATGAAGTCGAGTTAGAGAGCAAAAATAATTTCGATGATAACGGTGAGTTCACTCATTTTACAGAGCATGTTGTTAAGTGGAATGCTACGGACAAACCACAGCCAACAGATGAACAGCTTGAGGCTATAACAGAATATGTTAATCCATATGCTAGTGCTGAAGTTAGAAGTAAAAGGGATCAATTAATATCAGAAACTGATTGGACAGAGCTAAATGATACTGTCGTGCCAAAGGCTACTAAAGCTAAGTATAAAGTGTATAGACAAGCGTTAAGAGATATAACAAAACAGGCTGGTTTTCCTCATGATGTAGTGTTTCCAGAAAAGCCTGTTTAAAAGTAGTTGAATTAAAAAAATGAAATAGTGTACTTACCACCACCTGTTAATATATATGTTACGACTATTAACATATGTGTTAACAGGCTTATTATAATTTGATCTAGTTTACACAGCATTAAGGAAACCAATTGAATATTAAGGAAAAATTATGAATTTGAAATTAACAAAAAAAGCGATAGAAGAAAAAGATAAGCTAACAGCTGGAGAAATTTCATCAATCAACTTCTCTAAAATGGCATTAGGCAGTGGGTTGTATACGTCAGAAGAATTAGCAAATGAGATCACAGAGTTAAGTACGGTAAAAATCACAACAGATATAGCTGATGTGTATCAAGAAATGGTTGATATTAAAACTGATGTACCAAAGATCGCTGAAGAAACGGTTAAGAAAGAGAGCCAGTTTTTCATCACATCAACATTTTTTAATAAGGATGTAGAGGAGAAGTTTGAGGTTAGAGAAGTTGGTATTTATGCTATATCAAATAATGATGAGCAAGAGTATTTATATGCATATTATATTGTAGCATCGACAGATATAGCTATATCGATTATGCAAGACAAGTCTCTTCCACAATACACACCTGTATCAATTAATACAAAATTATCTAATATCGATCAGGTAAATATTACTGTCATAAATGATATACTTGTGGTTCATGAAGATGAGTTTAAAAGATATAAAGTAGATATTAAAAAACATATTGATGATGAAGATATAAGTATCAGAACATATGTTGAAGAACAAGATACCGATATTCGAAATACCAAAGCTGATTTAATTCATGGACATAATTTAACAGATGAAAATATCACAGGTATCTTACCTATTACAAAAGGTGGCACAGGAAAAGATAACGGTGATGCAGAGTTCAATAACCTAAAAGTAAAGTCATTGCTTATAAATAACAAACCGATTTCAAGAGCTTGTGGTATGCCAAGCTATGCAACATCTGCGACACAATTATTTTCTGCAACTGGCTACACAAATAGAGGATTCTCTATACCAGAAGATGCTTGGTACAGATTTAATGTTAAAGGTGGTGGGGTATCGTCACATAGCACAGTAATGCCTTATGGTTTTTTTATTAGATATTTAGTTGCAGGTACATACTGCTATATAGGTGTTGGTGGAAGAGGTTCAGGTTACGGTGGTGGAGGGTCTACTACATTAAAGATAAATAATGAAGTTTTTGATATGCCAGGAAATGGATCAATGGGCGGTGGTGGTTCTGCTGGTGGTGGTGGCTATCATAGAGGTAATGGTGGTAATGGAGGATACGGTGGTAGTGGTGGTACATCAAGTAGTCTTGGAGGAAAGCCTGGTGGTATAGGTTTTCCATTCGGCTCAGGCGGTGGAGATGGTCTTGATTCTTCAAGTGGCTCTGCTGGTGGTGGTGGTGCAGGTGGCGGTCTCTCTGGTGGTAGTAGTGCAGCCGGTACTGGTGGTGGATTATATGGAGGTAATTTCCTTAGCGATATCTTCAGCGCTGGTTCTGGGGGGATTGGAGGTTTTGGTGTTGGTGCTGGTGGTATATCTGGTGGTGGTTTCGGTGGACATTTCCCAGCTGGTATGTCAATGAATGTTGACTTCTTAGGCTATACTCCAGGTAACACAGACGGCTACTGTCGCATATACAAAATCAATTGGTAAAAAAAAATAAAGGAGAATATTAAACATGATAAAAGTAGAAAGTATAAATTTAAATTTTGATATAACTGTTAAGCATAAAGAAGAGGTATATATATCTGATAGCAGAGTAGTTGTAGGTTGGATGCATGATAATAAAATGTGTTATCATCTATACGATTTTACTAAGGCGCAAGAGCGTTTAAACACAATTAAGTTAGATAAAGAACGCCTTGCAATCAACAATATTATAGATACAGATTGCACCGATTGTGAGGTTGGTGATGGAGATATAATATCTAATATAAGAGTTGATGAAGATAGAAATATCAATATCACCTTAGGCGTATTGACAGATAATTTAGATGAAGAGTTTATCGTAAATCCTATTCCAAATGATATGAATTTTAGTGAAATAATTGAAGTTGAATATCAAGTTTTTAAGATAAATATTAAAGAAGAGAAAGCATTTGCTAAAATGTTAAATTTAGTTAAAACAAAAAAATAGTTTTCAAATGTTTATTATTTTGTGCATAGAGTAGTCAAAGAATTAAAAAGATATACCTCTATTATATAGATATTTACTTTCTGTTTAATGGTTATAAGGTTACATGATACACAATTTTAAATATGATTCTAAAATATCAACATATATGTTTCTGGTTTGATACCTTGAAACGAGTTTCAAGTATAGTAACAATTAAATAAGTAAAACCATAAGGGGTAATGTTTATGAATATAAAATTAACAAAAAAAGCAGAAGAAGAGCAGTTAAAGTTAATAGCTAAAGAAATCAAATCAATTGAATTTTCTTCAATGTCTATCAATAATGGAATAAAAGTATCTGAAAAGTTAGGTGATGTTGTAGTAGAGAGTGAACGACAAGAACTTAAGGTTGCTATGAATCCATCAACAGTTGAAATGACAGGCGATCTTTCTCAACTTGTACTATCAGCGACATTTCAAAATAGCGATGTTATCACTTCATTTTCAGTTAGAGAAGTTAATATTTATGCTATAGGGAATGATGATAAAAAAGAGTATCTATACGCATATTATACGGTAGGTCAAGATGATCTAGCTATAGCTATAGTACAAGACAAATCAAAACCTCAATATATTCCAATATCAGTCAATATAAGTTTATCTAATATTGATGAAGTTAATATATCGGTTACCGATGACATATTAATTGTTAATCATGAAGAGTTTACAATATATAAAAAAGCAATTCGAGATGAATTAGATGGCATGGCATTTACGCCTACATTGGACACACCTAAAACATCATTATTTAATATAGCAAGTTATAGTAACAAAATGCAAACACTTGAAAGAGGTTGGTACTATCTTGAGATGAGAGGTGGTGGTTGTAATGGTAATGGAGTTTCAAGAGGTGGTGCTAGAGGCTATTCGATGTTTTATTTAAATTCTCCTAGCGTAGGATATTTTGGTTCAGGCGCATCAGGACAACATAATCGTTTATCAGGCGCTAATAGTTATAGTGGTGGTGGTGGATCAAGTTCTGCATTGGTTGCAGGCGTTCCATATAACTGTGGAGGAGCAGGAACTTTTGCTATTGATATTAATGCGCATCACGGTGGAGGCGGAGGTTCATGGGGTGCAGGTGGAAATGTTAAAGGCACAAGTGGTCCTGGATATGGTGGAAACGGTGGTTACTTTGGTATATCAGGCAGTATTAATATGGGTGGAAGTCCTTCAACTATTTATTCAGATATTTATAGTATAGGTGGCAATGGAGCTTATGGAGCAGGTGGAGCAGGTGGAGGTTCAGTTGGTATGGTGTGGAGTGATAGCAATACAGATAGATTTACTTTAGGAGGCATCTCAGCAGTGAACACATCTAAATATGCTACAGGTGGCAGAGGTGGCGGTTATACTGTTGATGGAAAATTAACTAATCCGACATGTTCTTCTAATATGGTTGCTTTACCTGAGGAAACTGGCGAAGGCTATATAAAACTTTATAAGTATAATGTATAAGAGGGTTACAATGTTTTCGATGAATCACATATTATTGATGTTGTAAAAAATACAATCACGAAAAGTTTTAGTTCAAAATCAAGAAGCAGATAAAAAACAGTAGTCAGTTGATTACAGTATATTAAGGTATTATAATATAGTTAGACTTAAAACCTCTAACTATATTTTCAATTTATTTACAGTGGCTATGATAATCAATAATCATAAATCTTTCATTAAATCTATTTATCTCTCAATCTAACAAAATTTAATATACAATAATTTAATCGTTAAAATGGTTTTAATAATATCAGATAGATTTATAAAAAAGTTATCACACGATTGTTATAAAATTATCTCACTCCTCTATAGTGTATAAAAATTTAGTACAATAATGTTTAATATTGATTTTCATTGACTAAGCAGAAACTATTAATTAAAATTTATTAAAGTGCAGTTCAGATCATAGGTTAGAGAGTAGGGGTTAGTGATGACAAGTAGAAACAGAAGAGTTTTAAAACGTACAGCTATATTATTTGTGATAATATTTTTTATATTTACAGTGTTATCATATTTTAGAAACAATTTTGAATATAATGTCACAAACAGCCTGCCTCAAGGCTTATATAAAGTAGTAGATAAAGAGATCGAGCGTAACGATTTAGTAGTGTTTTGTCTTAAAGATAATAAGTATATAAAATTTGCAGAAGAGCAGGGTTACTTTCAAGGTTTATCAAAAAAGTGTGGCACAACTCCTCAATTTATAAAAAAAGCAATGGGTTTACCGAGAGATAATATTACGATTAATAAGAGTGGTGTTTTTATTAATAATATAAGGGTACGAAATAGTGAGGCATCAGAAGTTATTTTAAAGGACAAACTTTTTGATAGTTATGAGAAAGAGTTTCAGTTAGCATCAGACGAATATTTTTTAATGAGCGATCACAATCCGATGTCATACGATTCACGTTATTTTGGAACGGTTAAAAAATCAGAGATAAAAAAAGTTGTAGAACCATACATACTACGTTAATTATACATTTTTCGATTTATATCTAATTACACATAACGTGTATATTATAAAATACACATAACGTTGATTATGTATTGCTTAATGCTTTTATTTAGCTCTACTCTGTATATATGCTATAAATACACACTATGTTGATTTGGTGTTATTTAGAGTTTTTTCCAACTCTGCTTTACATGTATGTTATAAAAATATGTTATTTTAATTGCCTATTGTTAGAATTAGTACTGCTTTATTTTACATATATCATATTAATACACACTTTGTTGATTTGGTGTTATCTAAAAAGACAAGTCAGTTTAACTTTATAACATGTACTGTTGATACACGTTATGTTGATTACATATTGATTGTATGTTGCTTAGAATTTACATTCAATTCTTCGATATTCCTGTTATCAGGTTCGTTGTTGGAAACATTCAATTCTTCTATATTTCTGTTATCAGGTTCGTTGAAGGTTATTTATTTATAGTATTTAATCTGCTTCGTTTGAGAAACAATTTATTTAAGTCGTTAGAGAATTTATATTAACATTGTGAATATTTTTAAAGAGTTGATTTTTTTAATGTTTTGTCATATACTTATGAGTAGACCTAGTTCTTGAAACTAGATTTATTTCGTTAGCAACACAATTGATAGAAAGCAGTAAAAATATGTAGAATGGAGAGTATGGAATGAAGAAATTATTAGTTTTAGCGTTAGGAATGTTTGTTGCTGTAGCGTGCAGTGATGATAGCAGTGGTGCAGGTGAAATTAAACAGAATCTAGAAACAAAATTAGTAAGAGTGGAATCAACAATTCAAGACTTAGGTGTGGTAGAGAATGGTGCAGTGCTTCCGCTTACATTCAAAATGGTAAATAAAACAGCTGCAGAGGTTGTATTAACACCTACAGGTGGAAACGGTCTAGCTGAGGATTTCTATGGAGACTGTGTAGAGGAGTATGAACCATCTACTCTGACTATAGCGGGAAATCAAACTTGTGATGCAGGTGTGAATTTTACTGTTTTGAGAGATAACGCTGAAGGTATGTCACCAGTTACATTAATATATAAAGATGCTAATCAAGAGGTAATTACGATAGTGTTAGCACGTTTCACTATTAAGCCTGTTAAATAAAAAATTAATATTTAAATGATAATAATAAAAAAGGCACTTTTTCAAGTGCCTTTTTTTATTGCTTTAATCGTTATTACTTACGGACAATCATGTACCTTGCCTCCTGCAAAATAGACATTATGTTTTTTTGATATAGGAGGAAATCCATTAATTTTATACGTTATGATGACATCTGTATTTACCCCATTTTTCCATGGGTTTCTCTTATCACCCTGATTTTTAAGTTGTATCCAATACTTATTCGCAGCTGGCGAGTGGTAACCATGTGATGCGCTATAATAAGCAGTCTTTGCAATATCAACAGAAATAATGACATTGTCTCTATTAATCCTTACATCTTCACCATGAACCTCCCATAAATTATCTATATATGAGTGAATGCTCCTATCCCCACCCCAAGTTGCAGAACATTTTACTACCCATGATCTCGAGTATAGTCCAGGCACTGTTAATGCTGCTAGCCCTTGATAAATAGTAGATTTTCCATCCTCGAAAACTAGATCTGAAACAACAAGTTCAAGATGATATAAATCAAGTTTATCAAATGTTACTTCAAAGCTTTTATCAGGAGATTCCTTAATCACTGTTTTGTTATCACTGTCTTTAACTATCCATTTAAATTGAGGGTTTTTTAATAGTGGTGAAGATTCTGCACTACACTCATAAGTGATATTATTGATATCATATCCCTCTTTCCCCATACAGATAATCTTAACCAGTATATTCTCATCTACGTTGACATGGCGAGTGACTTTTTTCTCAATAGAAGTGCCTACAATTCTCGCTGTCATCGTTACTTGGTAACTACCAGTATATTTAAAAGTATGATTTACCTTTTGTCCTTTTGCAGTATTCCCAAATCCGTAATCCCATTCATACTCAACTTCATGTTTAAAAGTTGTATTATCGGCTGGGGTAATCGTAGATGTAGCTTCAAAATACACATCAAGCGGATTAACTTCACGTATAGTATCGTAGTCATAAGCAGCCGTGAAGCTTGGGCTAGGCTTTATTACCTCATGGCTAATAGGGTTTGTTAATAAGATATCATCAACTCTTATGTTCAATGTGATATTTTCAGTACCGTACTCATTAAACTTAATTAACGCAGTTCTTCCTGTTGCCACTTGTGTATCTTTATAACTCCAAAGAAACTCAATTGTGCCAGGCCCAGTAAGTTTGCCTTTTGCTTCAACCTTAAACTCTAACGGATGGTTTGTTGGTGTGATTATGAAATCAAACTTATCGATAGATGGCGGAGCAATATATATAGTTCGGTTATCGTATGAATCAAGCTTATTTTTTGGTATATCAGCTTTTAACGAAACAGTATGAGGGCCATATTCTGCAAATGCATATGTGAATGCTTCTCTATCTTTAACATAGCCTGTTCCATCAATATTCCATTCATATATTGTGCCTTCAATGTCTGGACTAGAGATAGTCGAAAAAGCTATTTCTAGTAGATTTGCAGGATTGCTTTCTGTTACAAAACTAACATCTACATCAATATCACCTATCTGCACATTCTTATTAAATGACACCCCTTCATCTTCTGGATTCATTTTTGCAGTTAGGGTAACATTATATAAACCTGAAGCGTTATCCTCATAATGATGCCTTGGTGTGTCCTTATCTGAATCGTATGAGTTCCCGGTACCATCTCCATAATCAAATACATAAATCGCATTCTCTATCTTTGGAATAGTAGTTATTTTAAACTGTATTACATTGGGAGTAAGATATGGACCATATGTAAAACTTACAGACTCAATAATTGGGTTTAGATCTATAATCTTTGTGATAGTTGAAGTCACACCAGTGTCGATAACTGTTGCAGTTAAAACCACCGTAACTTTACTACGTGATGGATAAGTTCTTATTACTTTACGACCATTATCAAATTGATCACTATGACCTTCAAAATTCCAACTAAAGTCTAATAATCCGCCATCAGCCTCGCCTGTTGCTATAAATTCAACTCTAGGTGATGACATATTATCTTGTTCAAATGTGAAATCAATATTCCTGAAATTTACAGTTACTTTTATGTTCTTTACAGTTTCAGATGCACGCATAAACTCTTTACTTGATTTAAGAGATAACTTAACTTTATAATCTCCCTGATCTTTATAGGTGTGGGCGACTTGATCTTCTTTTAAAATCGTACCATCTCCCATATCCCACTCTAGTGTGAGATCTCCATACTCTTCAGACTCAGGAACTACTGTTGAAAAATGAATCTTTAATGGATTGCTTTTGTCAACTTTATGTTCAAAATCTAGTGCTGGTAATCCACTTTCACTGCATGCGTTTAATGTTAAAAACATCAAACTGATAAATAATAATATACTCTTCTTCTTCATACTAACGCCTCCGTTATTTTTTAAAATCCCAAAAGTACGTGACATAATCACGACTTTCAAATAGTTTTCGCCATTTTGACGAATGCTCGATTAACAATGTTTGATAATATCTATTCAAATCTTTTGTCCTGCTGTGGTAGTTCGCAATACGCTCTAAAAAACTTCCACGATCATTTTTTAAATGATTAGATACCTTAAATGCTGCTATCTCAAACGAATAGCATGTTGATGCTAATAGATCTACAGGTCGAACTATCATATTGTGTTTCTCTGCCAACTCTTGAATGTAAACAGAGTTGATTTGCATCACACCATAATCAAGACTTCCGTTACTGTTCTTGTACACAACGCCTTCACTACCATTTTCTATAGTAGATATCGCTAACAAAATATCAGCAGGTATATCGAATTTTATTGCACTCTTTACACCGCACTCTATCCTCTTCTCTAAATTCATTTCACCTCCTATTGCTGTTTTTGTTATAAATAATATTAGTGTTAAAAAGAGATATTTCATTTTTCCTTATCCACCTTTCTATTATTTTTTTCTGACATATTTTTTGAATCATTAAATGGACTTTTGTTCGACTTATTGCTAAACAATTTTTTGCTAAGGTTCGCAGCTCCTCGTCCACTTTGATAAGCTGCACTTGATTCAGTATTCAAAAAATTGCCTCCATTATTTATCCCTCTATTTGATGCTAACTGATCTGTTAATCCTGCCTTAAATAATCTGCCCGTTGTCATAGACTGGCTCATAACTGAACTGCCCATTTTCATTGCAGACATCTCTCCAGCCATTCCTGATAATCTGTTCACACTTCCCATTCCTCCCCACGCACTTAATATCATATTCGATATGACGTTTGGAAGTTTGGTCATCAACATCAATAATAATAACGAGATTGTAAATATATAAATCATCGTAGAACTGTTTGTTGGATCTACCATTTGTGCAACATTAGAGATCAATTCGGTAGCCACTCCTGTCATAAAAATAATTGTTAAAAGTCGCATGCCACCACTTAATATCGCTTTGATATATGATACTGCTATTTCTCGTGTCCACTCTGAACCACCAAATGCAAGTAGAAAATAACCTAGATAAACTAAAATCCAAATAGACAAAATCTCAATAATATAACTTGCTACAATTAGCAGTAAAACAAAATATGTTGCAAAACCCAAAACGATATTGACAATGGCAGTTGGTAGCGACCATTCATTGATATCCATGAGTGATTTCTCAACTATATCCCAACCGATACTCAATATACTCTCTATCCCTACTGAACCAGATGATACACTTGAACCCTCATATGCGATCCTTAAAAAACTGTTAACTAACGCTTGACCTAGTGCTACTCCATTTTGTAAAAAATAAAAAAATATCCCAGTGATAAATAAATATTTTACTAAAAATGAAATGGTTTTTTGTAAATCCGCACCTTCAATTAATAGTAAAATCATGCGTACAAGAATATTGAATGATCCTAGAAATAGAAACAAAAATAATGCGTGTCTTTCTATAATCGTAATCCATACTCTTAACTGTTTTATAAACTCTTTTTGCAAATCAACTAAGATATCTCCACTGTCGTTAATCACTTGTTGTTGTGCAAATGCAATCGTTGTAATAGATAAAATCAACAAAATTATAAATAACTTTTTATACATATTATTTTAAATTTAAGAATTCATAATTAGTCGGCAAAGATTGCACATCTGTTTCTAAAGTCTTTAATGTAGCTCTATTTGATAAAGCATCTTTAATTGCTTTCGAGGCATATAACTCATCCACAACTACCCTTATCTGATTTTGTAATATTTGCATGTTGGCATTTAAATCCATTAATATTTTAGTCTGAATATATAACCACTGATTACTGTATTGAGCTGATTTCATTTGACCATCTGCACTTTTAGTCATTAATTTTAACTCTTCAATATCTTCTAAATCTTTTGTTGTAGTTACTAAATAATTATTAATTCCTTTTGCGATATCAATCGAACTTTTACGCATAGCTTCTAAACGCTCTTTTTTATATTTCGCTAATTCCTCCATCTGTTTAGGTGAGCAACCACCAAATTTAAAACATTTAGAGTCTTTATAGAAATCTACATCGTGGTAATTATTTAAATAATCTTCTAATCCCTGATCACTAAATATATCAAACTTGTTTTTCAAAACTTCTAAATTAGATTCAAAGCTATTAGCTTTATTCCATACCCAGAAATCTGGTTGCGTCGTGTTTAGCAGAGAGTCATTGATTAATTCTCCTAATAGCTTTTCTTGTTGCTTAAGTTGATCTTTTCCTACATTTTCAATTTCTTTATTTACTCTGTAGTTTTGTGCATCAAATACATTGTCTGAATAACCGTTTTTTGTACCACATAGAACGAGGACGAAAACAGATGCTTGAAGTAAGTAATTTGTGATTTTCATAGTAGCTCCTTTTATTTATATGTTGGTAGAGTGATATCTTTTACTACCATAATATTGAACAAGTATCCTGGACGTATTGTTAATTCTGGTGCAATGTTTAAATTTTTTCTAACCATTTGTGACATAGTTTCACCTAGGTTTTGACCTAATGATTCTGATATCGCTGATGATGAACTTTCTAAATATGATGGAACAAAATTGTTTAATAGATCGCTTTGTGATACGTTTACTCCAGCTACGATTAACGATAACAGTAGTGCGTTTCCAAAAATACGTAAGTAATGATTATTGACTTTATCGTTGAAACCAGCTTTACCAGTCATGTCAACTCCTGGCATTGTTTCTATATCCAAGCTTGCACCGTTTGGAAACACAAGACGGTTCCAAGCAATAAATAATCTACTCTGACCGTAAGGAACTTCAGAAGCATATGTTCCGACTAACCTAGTGCCTTGCGGGATTAGTAATTGATTTCCAGTTGCTGTGTCGTAAACATTATTCCTTACTTGTCCTGTTATTTGTCCTTGAACTGATGAGTTGATTTGGGTTATCAAAGTTGCTGGTATGATTGAACCTGTTTTAATAGTATATGGATTTGGTGTGTCTACACTATTTTTTAATGTCCATTTATCACCATCATTTGATGAAGACGAGGCATTTGCTTTTGTTACAATTAATGATTCTTGCAACTGTTCTTGATAAGATGTTTTACTACTATTCATATCTTTAGGATCTGTTTTAGACACAGTTTCTGAAAAGTTTTTATTAGATGAAACTATAGTTGATTCTGATTTGTTTCCACTATAAACACTAATATTTGATTTGAGTGCACTATCTAGTTCATCAATTCTTTTTTGTCTATAAGAGATAATTTCATTTGATGTTAAATTAACAGATGTGTATGTGTTGCTTCTATCAATAACGGCAAACTTGTTGGCAAGTATTGATATAGGGATAGGTGTATATAATAAGTCTAACTCTTTCTTTTTATCATCGTTATTTGTAGACTCAACTCTTGATGAAAAGGGTAGTGATTGATTACTTAAAATCTCTCTAAAATCATCTACTGGTTTCTCATCATCTTGATTGTTTTGCTTACTTCTTGTTGCTAAGTTTTTTATAAAATCATCATCACTATTGTAAGCATTATCTCTTTCTGCAACAGCTAAACTTTCTGTTTTTTGAACAATACTACTTTGTGATTCTGCGCTTAAAATAACTACTAACAGCAGTGTTAGTAGTGCTAATAAAATTAATGCTATAAGTATTTTTGGTTTACTGTTCAAGCGTTTAGTGCCGTTAAAATTTTCTACGTCTGGATCAAACAAATTTTTCATATCATCTCCTCTTTATCTCTATCTCTATCTTGCAGTCCAGCTACCTAATGATTGTGGTAGCTCATCAAGAGAATTTGTCTTATATACTTTTGAATACACTGAGTTGTTACTAAAAAGTTGTAAGCTTATATAATATTCCTGACTGTTTTTATCTATTTCATAAATGTAATCAATTGAATAAGATAGTTTGATTTCATTTATTTTAGTTTTAACAGTTGCTAATTCTTCAGGAGATATTTCTGATATAGCGTAACCTGTACTTCTGAGCCTGTTTATAAATAGTGTTGCAAATCTATCACCTTTTTTTGTGACAAATATTATTTTATAATGCGCTGGAGGACGCTGAGTTTTTAAGAAAGATATACTTTCGTGAATAAAATATTCTTTATAAATATCGTTTTCATAAGTGTATAAGTTATATCCTGGTGTATTTTTAGGTGCACAACTTGATGTTATAATAAATATCAATATTAATAGTTTTTTCATTTATTGATCCTTGATAATACGTATTTTTTCTTGCTTAGATCCAATTCCTGATATTAAAATTGCTTCATCAAATATAGCGTCTACAATAAACCTATTGTTTTGTAATCTATAGTTAACAAGCACTGGATCAGAGCTATCTTTTTGTATTAATAGTAATGTTGGCATATTATCGTTTCTCACATCTTCAGACATTTCTATTATTGTTTTTAATCCATCGTTATAAACTCTTGCAGGTTTAAATTTTGCAGATCCTTTTATACGATATCCAAAATCTAAGTTACTTAAATATTCACCAGTTTCTAAAGTTTCCATTGATCTATTTACTTCTTGCTCCTTTTTTAAACCTTCGATTTTTTTATTTAAAACATCAGGGTAGAAGAATTTTACCATCGGGTAGTACTCTGTTTTATGCGATGTTAGTTTCATATGATATGTTCTTTTATTTGTTCCAACAATTAGTGATGTAGTTAAGTTTACATCTTTAGGTTTTATAATCAGGTGAGTGATATTTCCATACTCGCTACCTGTATATGACGGCTCAACAGACCATCTTGAAGAGTCTCCAATATGTACGTTATAAATCGTTTCACCAGGTTGCAATTGGATATCGGTTACTTGTAATACAGCACATAATATTTGTGGCTGTGTTAATCCATAAATTATTTCTACTTCACCATTTTCACCAATTGTCATAGGGGAGGGGCGTTTACCGTTACGCCATGCATCAATTATTTTAAGTCCGTTGCGTTCAGATGTTGTTAAGTTTGGATTTTTAACAACGCTCATGTAATCATTAACAACATCAGCAGATATATTAAATGCAGTGAGTTGTATAATCCCGATTGTTAGTAATATTTTTTTCATAGCCTACCTTATGTTTTTAATTCTGATATATTAAAATCTCTTATAAATATCCCTAATGGATTTTTTATTAAATCATCAATATTGTCGTTAGCAGTTTCTACTAGATAGATTGTAATTAACGATCTATATGTTTTTATATCTATCATTGTACCCATTTTGTTATAGATCTTTTCTGTCCAATCTACCTGATATGTTGTGTCAGTATTTGCAACAAGAGATAGGATTTGAATATCTACAGTAACTTCTTTTGAACGCTCAAATGGGTTAGTTTTTTGATCACCATAGTATGCATTAACTTTGTTAATAGCAGGCTCGCCTTTACGTAGTGATGAATAAACTTTAAACACAATCGCACGCTGGAGAGTGTTATCAAATGTTACTATTCTTAATCCATTTATAAACTCAGCAACTTTTGCTCTAATTATTCTCGTGTCTTTAACAGTGCCAACTTCCATAGGCTTTATAACAACAGTTTCGCCTAATTTATTGACTTCAACGATATAAGGAACGTATTTAGCTTTTGCACCAAAATGTATTATTCCAGCCACTGATGCCAATGCGATAAATAATGAAATAAATGTAATTAGTTGCCAGATCCTAAATTTATGATGCATCTCTGCTATTTTTGAATTCCATATATTTTTAGAATTCAGTAGGGGATGTTCATCTAAATATTTATCATTGTTCATGTTTTTTAACCGAACATTTAATGATGTTTCTTTAAATTTTTTTAATATATCCATCTTAGTTATTCCTTTCATAGAGTTGTAAATAATCATCTATGTTTATGTTTCTATCTAATAAATAATGTTTGTACCAATCGACATTATATTTTTCTATATAGCTTTTAATTGCTTTCACTTCAGGTTGACTACTAACTGCAACAAATGATAACGCTAGAACACCAAGAGATAATTCAAACAATCTTGCTCCTTCGTTTGTATAGTGATAGTAATGTTTTTTAGGTATCGCTTTAGAAATTATTCTTATTTGCTGTTCATTTAAACCGAATTTTTCATAAATTTTTGAAAACTCACTTTTTAAAGCTGATGCATTAGGTAAAAATATTTTAGATGATGTTGATATGATTAACTCGGTTAATAAATTCTCAGCACTTGCCATATCATTTATATTTTGAGTAGCGAGGATAACGCTACAGTTACGTTTTCTAAAAATCTTTAACCACTCAATTATTTGTTTCGCAAATACAGGGTTTTTAAAAGCAACCCATGCTTCATCCACAGCAACAAATGCAGGTTGACCTTCAAGCATTAGATCTATTCTTCTAAAAAGATAATCAAAAATTAATAACTTAATTTTATCATCTAGATTAAGTAGTTTTTCTATTTCAAATGTACAGAATGTTGATAGTTCTAAATTATCTTTAACAGCAGATATGTATCCACCATATGCACCATTAACATCGTAAAGAGATAACACCTCTTGCAGATTTATATTGTTGTAATGTAGCTGAGATATAAAATCAGTTATAGAGTGCTTATAATTTGGGAATTGAATTTTTTGATCGTAAAGAGATCTAAGTGCATCAGATATAGCTGAAGTTATTGCGTAGTTTATAGCAATTCCATTTAACGATAATAGACGCTCAATAAATCCCACTAACCATTGCCTGTCTTCCATCGTGTCGATATAGTTGAAAGGTGCAAAATTTAATCCACTATTTATATCAGAACCTAGTTCAAAGTGATTACCATTCACAGCTTTTGTTAATGCAAACATAGACATACCTTTATCAAAAACAAAAACACTTGCATTATCATATCTAAATGCTTGTGCTACAATCATTGCTAATAATGTTGATTTACCAGCACCTGTTGGTCCTACGATTAATGTATGTCCAACATCATCAACATGTAAATTTAAATGATACGGAGTATTTCCTGCTGTAACACACTCTATTAATGCAGGAGAATCTTTAGTGTATTTATCACATGGTGCATTCTCTTTTCCTGTATAAACTGTATGCTTAGGTATTAAATCACCTAGGTTTAGTGATGATAGAAAAAACCTTCTAACATTCTCAGTGTTATGTCCAGGCAATGTTCCAAGATAAGCTTCAAAACAGTTTATAGTTTCAATTCTTGCGTTAAAGCCTAGCGATGATATTATCTTTTTTAGCTCCATACTATGTTCATCTAGCTTCACTCTATCGCTATCCATGAGTACAATATTTGCTGTGTAATATCCGAAACTTGCATTGTCTGATTTCTGTAATGTAATTCCTTCTATTGCATCATTAGTCATTTCAATTGCATCAAAATTAGTATTAGCATCGCTTTGTGGTTGGCTTAAAACAACAGACATTAAGCCTCGTTGTTTCTGTTGCCATTTCTTTTGTATCTTCTCTAACTGTTTCTCTGCATTATATTTATCTATACAAATAAATCTTGTAGAGAAGCGTGATATGATCGGTAAGTCAGATAATTTATTCAAAATAGTTGGATAGCTTTCAGCAGGAAAACCATCAATTGCAATACATGAAATAAACTTGTCGCCAATTTTAGGAGTTATACCTGTCATTAAATCTTCGCCACCGATCAATAAATCAATTGCAATCGGAAACTTAGGTAATGCGATAGGTTGTGATTTGCCGGTGATACAGTAATGTAGGAACTCTAGTTGTGTGTCAAAATTATGAGCAGTACCATCTTCAAAAATATACTCATTAGAACCCAGTCGTTCAATTGTGAAAATAATTGATAAAATTGATAAAAAATTCTCAATCTTTTGCTTAAATGTATTTAAATTCTTTTGATACACCGATTGTTTGATCAAATTATGATCGTCATACATCATATCAATTAATTTAGTTTCAGCTTGTAGTGGGGGAGTGTATGTCAATGTGATCATATTGGTTGCTTTAAACATCACCCCTCTGCTTTCAAATAGACGACGACGCTCTTCATCCATAGCAAATGATATATCATTAGGGAAAAATGATGCTGAACGATCTGGATATACTAATGTTTCTGAACGTATTGCATCAAAATTTATACTCCAACCTGTGCCCAACTCTGAAATAGCTTTGCTAATTCTTGTTGTAGAGGTAATAAGTTCATCCTCGCTTAATAAAGATAAATCTTCGCCTTTGTATGTAAATGTACTTAGTAACGATCCATTTTTAAGCAGTATAATACCGTCTTCAATTATAGAAGCATATTGTAGCAAGTCAGATACACCTTCACTAATTCGCTTACTAAATTTAGCTTTGAAGAAATTGTTGATATCGAATAGTCTTGCAAATAATGCAATAGTTATGATAAGCCATAATATAGCGGCTGCAAAGATGACCATATAAAACATGTTTTTATCCTTTACTTATATATACGTCGTGAGTTGCAAAAGAATGATGATTTAGCGAGATAGGAGATGTTATATTTAATATGGCGAACATATACATGACGCATCAAAGGATCTGATTTTGCCATTAATCTGAAAAAATGCACAATTACTACCCATATTAAAGTTGATGTAGCAACGATTATTAGTGAAAATGAATAAACTGCGACAATTACACACGTAAACGCTGTTATTAATGTAAGCTCTCTATCTGCACCCATAAAGAGTACAGGTCGCCACCCGAATTTAAATATCTTGTTCATTTTCTATAGTTGTCAAAATTTTATCGGATAAAATTTCTTCACTTAATATAATCTCAATTCCTGATGAAGCGCCAAACCATTTATCCATTATTGTGTTTCCACCAAGCATTACACCAATTGAGAAACAAACCCCAACCAATGCCTTTGCCATACCAGATAAATCACTGCCGAATACGAACATTGCAGCTGTTATGAATAAAGCTATGACTCCAACTGAAGTCCCAACAGGACCTGCTAAAGATGTTTTTAACTTTAATAACGCTGATTCATAAGGCATATCAGATGAAGCTGCAAATAATTGATCATTAAATAATAATACTCCAAATAAAATAAGGAGACTTACTGTCACTAATTGTTTCTTACGCATTTTTATTATCCTTTTTAAATATATTTAAAGACGTAGCTGTTTTTAATTTGATCAAAACCATCTAACTCTATAATTTCTTCTACTTTTCTCTCTGAACCAACTTTACGAATATTCACAATTATATTTATTGCGTTACATATAACTGATTTTATATCTTTTGGTGCATATTCATGACGAGTTACCAATCCTTCAATTCTGTCAAGTGCTTGAGATGCATTATTTGCATGCACTGTTGAGATGCCACCTGCATGACCTGTTGACCACGCATCGAGTAAATCAAGTGCTGCTTTATCCCTAACTTCGCCAATTATTATTCTATCAGGTCTCATTCTTAATGTTGTTTTTAGCAAGTCGCTCATTGATACTTCTTTTGAGGTATGGTACAAAATGGAGTTCTCTGCCTTGCATTGAATCTCTCCAGTATCCTCAATAATAACAATTCTTTCGTTCTTTGCGATTTTACTCATATGATCGATACATGCATTCACCAATGTGGTTTTTCCTGAAGATGTGCCACCGACAATAACAATATTTTTATGATCTGCTATAGCTTTTTTAATTAAATCAACCTGTTTAGAAGTTATTACGCCTTTCTCTAAATAGTCCTCTAGCGTAAAAACTAATGAAGCTTTTTTTCTTAATGCAAATGTTGGAGCAGAAACGATTGGTGCTATTTGTCCAGCAAATCGGGAGCGATCAAGTGGAAACTCTCCCTCAATAATTGGATTTTCTTTAGAAAGGGTTTGACCTAACATAGTCGCTATAGTGTTTAGAGCAATTCGGCTATTGTACATAGAGATAGAACCGATTTTCGACATTCCAACGCTTAGCTCATCAACCCATAGATCGCCGTTGCTATTCAACATCACTTCTATTATTTTAGGGTTTCTTAAAGCTTTTAAAAAATCTTCACCTAAAGATCTTTCTAGACTTTCAATCTGTCTGATTGTTTCTTCCCTAATTATTTCAATATTAAAACTTTTCATTTTACACCTTGTGAAAACAAATATTTGTATATTGCATATTAACAAACTGTGTATCTCTATTGATTTATATATAGGGGTTTTTTCTTGTGTTGTCAATTAAAAGTTGATATAATATGATTTATGAAAACTATCAGTGTTGCTAATATTACTGTGACAGAACTAGATGATTTTTTCTCTATAAAAAGATATTCAACACAAACTGAAAATGCTATCAAAGCTTTATTTATTGATGGGATAAAGCAAGTTAATCTTGCTGCTATTTTAGAGATTTCACCGCAACGAATTAATAACATTAAGAATCAGTTTTTAGATGATTTTTTTGACAGTTATGAATACGTAAGGTTTGAAGCTGCATTGCCAATCAGTCAAATAAAAGACCTTAAAGAGTTTCAGGAAAAGTGTAAATATTTTCAGGTTAAAACAAAATTACTCACTCCATCGCGTAGAAGTTTTAACGATGTTGAAAAATCATTTTAGTGGTTTCAAAGATTAATGTTTAAGTAAGTGTCTTGCTTAAATTATTAATAGTGATAATTTAAAATTACTAATTATTAACTATAGAAGATCAGAAAAAGTACAGTCTAAAAGTTGATATTTTAATCGATTTTATTTACTAGTCTAACTATATCTAATCTAAAAAAAGGATATTTTATATATATAAATCAATGGTTATTTCTTTAAGAAAATGATACTGTTGTTTTAGCAGTTACAATAAATATTGTAGATATTTAGTTGATATATTTTTTCAAATTTCAAATATTAAAAATATTAATTATTTAAATATGTGACTTGATTTTTAATATATTTACATCATTATATTTATCATATAAATTTATTTATTCTTAATAGATATCACAATAATATTCAAAGTTAATCTCATCGATGTTACATATGTTTATTATTTTTTGTTTATAAAAAAGATTATAATTTGTAATTTAGTTAGCTCTAATTATTTAGTTTATAAGAGATGAAGGTGACTGCAATATATATCTATATATTTCAATATATGTAGTAACTATTTAATATTTTTATGTCTATTATTTTATAAAATAATATCTTAAATAAATAGCGTTAATCACTCTCTAAAGCGAGTGAAGTTTCATAAAATAAATCTCTCTTGAATTGGTTTTTTTATGAGAAAATTTTGCTACAAATATTCTTTTAAAAACATTTTTTTTCTTAAAATTATTTTCAGAAAAAGTGTTTTGAAAAAAAATATATTCGATGGAATTAATTCAAGCTATAAGGATGAAAGACAATATGAAAGAGCTAGATAATTTGATTTCAAACAAATCAAAATCAATTATTAATGAAAATTTTAAAGTTATAAATCTTGATAAAATTAAAGTTGATCATAGTCAACCAAGAAAAAAGTTTGATGAGAATTCTCTACAAGAGCTTGCAAGCTCTATATCTTTATATGGAGTGATGATGCCTATTGTGGTGTCTGAAATCGATCATGATAGATATGTTGTGAGGCAAGGGGAGAGAAGGTATCGAGCGAGCCTTCTTGCGGGTATGCATGATATACCAGCCATTGTTGATAGAGACAAAAACAATGTTCTGGAAAAACAGTTAATAGAAAATATTGCAAGAGAAAATCTTTCAATGGTAGAGATTGCTAATGCAATAAAATATTTAGTAGAATATAAAAAAATAAAAAAGATAGATATCGCAAAATCACTTGCTAAGAGCAATGCGTTTGTTTCAAACTATTATGCGTTTGCTACTTTTGATCATCCATTAAAGGATATTATATTAGATAAAACTCAAGATTTGATTATAATTATAGAGTTAAAAAGATTGTTAGAAAACTCAAATGATGTAATTTTTAAAAGAGTAGAGGATTTTATTAGTAAAAGTGAAAGTATTAACCGTCATAGTTTGAATAATTTAAAACTCTCTTTAGATTACTATATCGATAGTGATAGTGGTCGTGAAACAATAGATTATAATAATGATGTATTACAAATCAAACATGGTGGTGATAACAATTATGATTTTATAACACCAGTTGAAGAAACTCAGTCTATGCAAAATAAAAATAGTTATTCAGTTAATGTTGATTTGGTAAAAGTATTAGGATTTCTTAATAAAATATTGCCTGATAAAATCAGGGAAGCCACTATTAAAAAAGTTGAAAAAAAGTTTGGCGCTAAATAATATATGTTTCTAAAATAAAGACCTATTTAATGGTTAAGGAAAAGCGTACTAAAGTGACATTGGTTTCTTTGCAGTTAGCACAATAATGAAGTTTGTATTTTATGTTGATATAAAGCATTAACAGTGTATAAAAGATGAAAAAAGAGTGACTGTTCCGTCTTTTGGTAGTTGGTTAACGTCTACTCTTTGTTGTTGGTTGATAATATTTCTTTTTAATTCCTATTTTTTATTTTGATTAACCCAACTTAAATATCCTTAAATAGATATGCACTAATACTATTCGTATTAGCTACACTGTTGTTACTTTTAGTAATATTACTAAACTGTTGAACTGTATCAATATATTTATTAGTCACACTACTGCTTTTAGTGATACTGCTAGAGTTGGTATTTACGCTGTTAGAACTCTTAGTGATATTATAAAAACTACTATCTGTTATTATTTTATTTATCATTTTTATCTTCTTTATTTTTATCTAAAAGTTTTAAGAGTTCATCATCTAAATTTGTTTCTTCTTTATCTATAGAGCTTGATAAATAATTTAGCTCATCTGATATGTTTTCCATTGCTCTCTGTTTATGAATACTTGCAATCTCTGAAGAATTATCTGGATAAGGTATATTGTTTTTATCGGTAAACTCTTTAAAATCCTCTAATATTTTTGATAAACGAACAGCTATTGGATTTGTGAGATTCGTTGGAGGAGGGTATAATTCTATTTGCATTTCAAGTGAAAGAGTATAATTATTTCTATCATTTAATTTTTCACCAAGTGGATGATAAGCAAGAATCCCTCCCATCAGGAAGATATCTTCAGGCTCTTCAAAATATTGTCCATCTGTAAGGCTTGCTTGTAAAGCTATAATTTCTACAGGAGTGGCATTGCTTGGATCAATTTTATTAACATCAATTAATTGAGTAAATTCTTTACCGTTTTCATCTCGTCCCCGTGCAGATATTATAGGGTTTTCATCAGTAGAATGTTCGGCGTATCGAAGTTGAAAAATTGGACCAGCTAAGTGTCCCCCTGAGTAAATTAGCCCCTCTGGTTCTAGTGGTTCAGTACTTAAATGAAAAACTCCTGCAGAATCAATAAATGTCGTTGACTCAGGTATATTATACTCATCAGGATCTACATTTTGTGTCGCACTGTTTGCACTATTAAAACTGCTAGATACACTATTGCTACCTTTAGCGATACTGTTAGAATCTTTAAGTGGATTGTTATATGTGTTAGCAACATTGTTACTACCTTTAGTAATATTGCTAAACTGCTGAACTGTATCCATATATTTATTAGCTACATTGCTACTTTTTGCGATATTATTAGAGTTGTTGTTTGCGTTATTAGAACTCTTAGTAATGTTATAAAAACTACTATCTGGTATTATTTTATTTATCATTTTTATCTTCTTTATTTTTATCTAAAAGTTTTAAGAGTTCATCATCTAAATTTGTTTCTTCTTTATCTATAGAGCTTGATAAATAATTTAGCTCATCTGATATGTTTTCCATTGCTCTCTGTTTATGAATACTTGCAATCTCTGAAGAATTATCTGGATAAGGTATATTGTTTTTATCGGTAAACTCTTTAAAATCCTCTAATATTTTTGATAAACGAACAGCTATTGGATTTGTGAGATTCGTTGGAGGAGGGTATAATTCTATTTGCATTTCAAGTGAAAGAGTATAATTATTTCTATCATTTAATTTTTCACCAAGTGGATGATAAGCAAGAATCCCTCCCATCAGGAAGATATCTTCAGGCTCTTCAAAATATTGTCCATCTGTAAGGCTTGCTTGTAAAGCTATAATTTCTACAGGAGTGGCATTGCTTGGATCAATTTTATTAACATCAATTAATTGAGTAAATTCTTTACCGTTTTCATCTCGTCCACGTGCAGATATTATAGGGTTTTCGTCTGTAGAATGTTCTGCATACCTAAGATCAAACATCATATCTGACGCTGTTCCTCCTGAGTAAATTAGACCTACTGCTGTTTCGCTTGATATATGAGAAGTTCCTGTGGCATATATCCAGCTACTAGCTTCAGGTATATTATATTCATCCGGATCTACATTCTTTGTCGCACTGTTTGCACTATTAAAACTGCTAGACACACTGTTGTTACCTTTAGCGATACTGTCATAATCTTTAAGTGCGTTGTTATATGTATTCGCTACACTTTTACCACTTTTAGTAATATTGCTAAACTGCTGAACTGTATCAATATACTTATTAGCGACTGTACTGCTTTTAGTGATACTGCTAGAGTTGGTATTTATGCTATTAGAACTCTTAGTGATATTATAAAAACTACTATCTGTTATTATTTTATTTATCATTTTTATCTTCTCTCCTTTAAGATAAGGTTATACACAGCCAATACAAATAATTGTTGTCGACTGTGTATAATTTTTTATGCTTAGTTCTTAATGATTATTTGTATTAATTAAGAGTTGAAGCTTCTTTTAGCACTTATAGTTTTTGGATAGCCTTTAAGAGATCTAAATGTTGCGGTAAAAACCCATCCACTGCCTGGTCTAAGTTTTCCAAAATTATAGGTATACGTAGTCCCAATAACTAAACCAGTTGAACCACCGCTAGCTGTATGTTGCTTATAAGACTTAGCATATACATATGCTCCATTTAGTCTTGGAGCCCACTCTGTCGCATGAGTGCCCATTACCTTAACATCAACAACCCACTCGCCTTTATAGTTAGGTCTTGGGTTACCTAATATATTTACTGATGATAGTGCTGGATATCTACTTCTTGATGATTGCTCTTCTTCTGTGAAATTTGAGTCCTCAGCTGGAGTGTCTATGAATATTTCTGGTCCATCATAGTAATTTCCGTTTTCAAACTGTTCTGAATTATTTGTTTCATCTGAATTTGACTCTAAATGAATAGGCATATAATTCTCATCAGTAGGCTCTGATGCATACGATGATAAAGTGAAACCTACTCCTAAAAACATTGAAATAATAAGCGTTAATCCAATAAGCTTGAAGTTTAACTTGTTTCTGATTCTTAACATAACTTTTTCTCCTTTTTTTGTATTAGCGTTTGCTAATTTTTATCACAGTAAAGTTTTCTATCCTTATCTGTGATAAATCTATCTCTATTTGATATTTCTAAAATTTTGTAATCTGTAAAATCTTAACTATCGAAAAATAATTACTTTTATCTATAAAATCATATAAGTAGGGGAAATTTTTTCCTACTATACGGTAAAAAGTGTGCATAAATTATTAAATATTTTTATCATATTAAATTGTAATCAATCTTAATAGATATATTTGTTAACCTGTTTTATAATCTAAAATATACAATTTTACTCTTATTATTTATGCTAGATTATTTTAATATATAACATATCCCAATTGATCTAACTGTAGACCCATTATCTAAATATGCTAAGAATTACAACATTAAATTACTTTGTTTTTTTGATTATAAAACTCTAAAATATTCAGAACATAATTAAGTTAGCGTTGTTGATTTCAATTAAGGCAATCAACAGCGATATTACTGTGTGGTGTAACATTACTTATAATCGTTAATACTTTTAAAGCGTGGCAGAATAAATTGCCTAGGTATTATTGAAGTTACTAGAGTAGATAGAAATCACTACTTTTCGTATTGTGTATTTACACGCAATTAATATGCCATTTGTATATCAATTTAAGAGTACTGGGTAGAAAGATAGGTGTATTTTCGTGTTTTTGTAAAAAAAAATGCCTTTACAATAAAACCGTACGGAAGGTTATTTATAAAGGCATAATTAATAACTCAAAAAGGAAACGTATTGTGATGTGTACAACTGCAATATATAGATTTGTTAAAATCACATTATCATATAATTGATATATTACAGTTGTATTAACTTAAAAATTGCTGCATACCATAATCAGATTATCCTAAAATTTTCTCTAAATCTGCTTCTGGTGTAGAAATAGGAGTTAGGTTAAACTTCTCAACTAAAACCGATAAAATAGCAGGAGAAATAAATGCTGGAAGGCGTGGACCTATGTATATATTTTGAATTCCAAGTGCTAGTAAAGTTAATAAAACACATACTGCTTTTTGCTCATACCAAGAAAGGACAAGAGTAAGTGGCAGTTCATTAACCGAGCATTCAAACGCTTCTGATAATGCCACAGCAACTTTGATAGCACTGTATGCATCGTTACATTGTCCCATATCCATAATGCGTGGAAGTCCGCCAATTTCACCTAAATCCATATCGTTAAATCTATATTTACCACAACCTAATGTTAAAATTATTGAATCACTTGGTGTTTGATCAACAAAATCAGTGTAATAATTACGACCAGGATTTGCACCATCGCAACCACCAACTAAGAAGAAATGTTTAATAGCTCCTTGTTTAACTGCATCAACCACAGTGCCTGCAACTGATAATACTGTTCCATGTCCATAACCAGTTGTAAGAGTGTCGCCACCATTAATACCAGTCATTTTATGAAGCTCTTTATATCCACCAAGTTCTAATGCTTTTTTAATAACTATTGTGAAATCTTTTTTATCATCAATATGAACTATGTCAGGATATGATACCATCGACGTTGTGAAAACACGATCAGCATAACTTGATTTAACAGGCATAAGACAATTTGTTGTGAATAAAATAGGTGCAGGAAGATCGGCAAACTCTTTCTGTTGTGATTGCCATGCAGTACCAAAGTTACCTTTTAAATGTGAATATTTTTTCAGTTCAGGATATCCATGTGCAGGTAGCATTTCACCATGAGTATAGATATTAATTCCTTTACCTTCAGTTTGTTCTAAAAGTAATCCTAAGTCATGTAGATCGTGACCAGTTATAACAATAAATGGACCAGCTTCAATATTTGTGCTTACTTTTGTTGGCACTGGTGTTGCAAACGCACCTGTATTTGCACTGTCTAATAGTTCCATACATTTTAAATTAACCATACCAGATTCCATAACTAATCCTAGTAACTCATCAATTGAAAGATCTTTATGTATAGCTTCAAGTCCAAGGTATAAAAAGTTTAAAACATCTTCATCTGTTTTACCAAATATAGAGGCGTGATGAGCGTATGATGCCATACCACGGATACCAAATAGAAGTATAGATTTTAACGAACGAATATCTTCATTACAAGTCCAAAGAGTATTCATATCAATTTCAACAACAGGTGCATAATTTTCTCTTAGTTTATCTGTTGCAACACAAAGATCGTTACAAGTTTCATTGTTGAAACTTACATTTGTAACTGTAGTAAATAAACCATCCATCAACATCTGATCTGTTTGCTTAGTACGGTTTGATTTTGCAGCTGTTGCAAGAGCGATTAATTTTGTGGTTAATAGATCTTGTAAATTTGCTGTATCCGATTTTTTCCCACATGAACCATTTACTGTGCAACCAGTACCTTTAGTAGTGCCTTCACACTGATAACAAAACATTGACATAATTATTCTCCTTTTATAAAACTAAATTTAAAACATGAATGTATTTATAAATCACTTAAATTTATAAAATACCTAAAAACATTTATATGAACTAATTAGTTATGAAATTAAAACATTTATATAAACTAAATAGTTGTGAAATTAAAACAATTACAATAATCTAAAATTTTTAGATCGGTTGTTTAAAGTGTCAAACTTCTCTCACCTAAAATGTTACCATCGGTTGAGATTGTTACAAGTTGCCACTGAATCATTTTTGAACAATTTTTAAGAGCAGTTTTTACAGAGTTTTCTATCCCTTTACAACAAGGCACATCCATACGAACAATAGTTACAGACTCTATATTATTTGTTTCAAATATAACGCTAAGTTTCTCTGCGTAATCACCTTCATCTAATTTAGGACAACCTATAAGTGTGATTTTGTTTTTCATAAATTCATTATGAAAGTTTCCATAAGCATAAGCTGCACAATCAGCAGAGATAAGAAGTTTTGCATTATCAAAATATGATGCGTTTTCTGATACAAGTTTTAATTGTACAGGCCACTGATTAAGATTAGTTTGAGCCTTACTAACTGTACTCACAGTTTCTGAAACTTCAAGAGTAGTTGCTGAGATATCATGAGCAGGCGAGTGTGCAAGATTTATCGGTTGCATATTAGGACGGTCAAAAGTTTTGATGTTACTGCTAGGACAATCACAACCTGCTGTTTCTGTATGAGTTTCTTTACTATTTCTATTGTTGCCTTCTTTAAATGTGACATCTATATCACTAAAGCTAATTGCATCAACAGGGCATTTAGGCATACATTTTCCAAGTCCGTCACAATAATCATTACTAATAAGTTTAGCTTTTCCATCAATGATTTTAAGAGCACTTTGTTGACAAGCATTTGCACAAAGTCCACATCCGATACATTTTTCTTCATCTATTTGAATTATTTTTCTACTCATTATTTATCTCCTTACTTGCGTTTGTAAAATTAATGTAGCATACTTAAATCAACATGTATGTTGTAGTTACAACAAAGGATGTAAATATGGAAAAAATTTTTAATATTGTAAAAAACAACGATTTGTTTGAAGGGGTCATATTCAAAGATTTTGAAAAACTGTATCCTTGTTTATCACCGATACGAAAGAAATTTAAAAAATCAGAGATCATTTTAAACGCTGGCGATAAGGCTAATTATGTGTACATAATCTTATCGGGTTCGGTAAAGATAGTGAAAAGTGATATAGATGGAAAAGATAATGTTCTGACGGAACTATCAGTTTCCGATATTTTTGGAGAGGTGTTTGCTTGTGCAAATATTTTGCATAGCCATGTTACAGTTGTATCGTTGCAAGAGAGTGAAGTGTTATTTTTGAACTATAAAAAAATTATCACATCATGTCAATCTGCGTGTAGTTATCACTCAAAATTGATATCAAATATGCTTAAATTAGTTGCTAAAAAGAACATCATGTTACATCAAAAAATAGAGCTTATTTCTAAACGTACTACAAGAGAGAGATTGTTACTGTATTTTGATATTCATCGCAGAAATCAAAAAAAATTCACTATACCGCATAGTCGTGAAAATCTTGCAGCATATCTTTGTGTAGATAGAAGTGCTATGTCAAATGAGTTTAGTAAAATGCAGAAAGAAGGGATTATTAAATACGATAAAAATCAATTTGAGATTTTGTAACGGTGTGCTTTTTGATGGTATTATAACTTTAGAGAGAGTTTCGTGATCTAGGTTTTTATATAAAGTGAATATAGTGATATTGTAAATAATGCTATAAAGATAGATGTGCAAAATAAAAAGATCTTACCATAAATCGAATATTACAGTATCATACAAATATAGATAATATAATCTTCGTACAGAAGTGTATTTATGTTGTTAAAATTATTAAGGGAAAGGTATATGAGTTTTAAGAGTGATACATGTGTTGATCGTAACAACAAGCCCTTAACATCCTACTCTTCTAAATCAGAGGCAGATGATGGGATAAGATATATTAAAGATACTTATCGTAAAGATATGGTTTTATATAAATGTTCAAGTTGTAGTTATTATCATCTTGCACCAGCTGGTAGACATACTCCACTAGCAGAGAAGAGATGTAGCTGTTTTGATAGAAATGGATCGGGTAAAGATTTATATAGTAGTAAGGCATCAGCTGAGATGCGTGCAAAAATTTTATCAGCTGAAAACCATATAAAACTAACTGTATATAAATGTCCAGAAGAGAGAGGTTATCATCTGTCAAAGGCGTAGCTAATGACTTATTATATAGAGTAGGGTGTGCAGTTTTTTGTTAATATCCCACTCGCATAAATAGTCTTACTTCTAAATGATTTTATAAATTTACAGTAAAGCATTATACTTTTTTTTGCAGAAACAAATATTGTAATGATATAAAAATATTTATCAACGATAGCTAATGACTTATTATATAGAGTAGGGTGTACAGTTTTTGTTAATATCCCACTCGCATAAATAGCCTTACTATTTCTAAATGATTTTATAAATTTACAGTAAAACATTATACTTTTTTTGCAGAAACAAATACTGTACTGATATAAAAATATTTAAACAGATAAAGTAAAAGGTGTGTATCTCTTTCACTGATTTACTTAATTAAATTTGTTATAATTAAATGTTTAAGATTTATTATTTGTTTGACACTTTCCAGCTATAAACCCACTCGCAAATGCAAACCAAATATTGTATCCTCCCAAGTTTCCAGCGATGTCGATAGCTTCGCCTATAAAATAAAGCCCTGACACTTTATTTGCTTCAAAAGTTTTTGATGATAATTCTTTAGTATCAATTCCACCTTTACATATTTCTGCTAGATCATATCCCATATCTGCCACAGGTTTTACTATGAAAAAATGTATAAATTTATACAGTAGTTCAACTTGATGATTAGATAGTTCTTGAATATTTTTATTCTCTATATCTGTTTCATATAAAATCCAGCTTGCAACTTTTGCAGTGAAATAAGTTTTCATAAATGAATGAATTTTTTCTTTAACCTTTGATGATTTATCTCGATCGATAAGTTCTTTTATATTTGCATTTGGTAAAAGATCTATACTCACTGAATCACCCTTGCTCCAATACGATGAAATCTTTAATATCACAGGTCCACTTAATCCTTTATGAGTAAACAATAGATTGTCATAAAAGAATTTCTTGCCGATACTTGCTTTACAGTGCAATGCTGTTCCTGAAAGCTCTGTATATGGATTTTGTAATTTGAGTGGCACAAGTGCAGGACTAAAATCTATGACATTAAGCCCAAAGTTTTTCGCTGTTTCTGCTGCAAAATTACTAACCCCTAGGTTAGGAAATGATATTCCACCTGTTGCTATTATTACAGATGTAGAATTGTAAGATCCTTTGTTTGTTTCTATTTCAAATATATTATTGTTTTTTTGTAAAGATGTTATATCTGTGTTAAATGAAAAATCTGCATCCTTTGATTGATCTAGCAGGTAATTGATAATATCGGTAGATGAATTTTTACAAAATATTTGTCCCAATTTTCTTTCTTGATATTGAATATTGTTTTCATCCATTTCTTGAAGAAAATCAGCAACATCAAATTGCGTAAGTGCAGACTTAACGAAATGAGGGTTTTTAGAAATATAATGATCAGCTGACATATCAAGATTTGTAAAATTACATTTACCACCGCCAGATATTTTAACTTTCCTAAGTGGAGCTTCATGATTTTCAATCACAAGCACAGTTTTATTATCCTTCAAAGCAACCGCCGCAGCCATAATACCACTTGCTCCTGCACCTATAATTATTACGTCATATTTGTTACCAGTCATTGTTTCCTTTTCCTCTTATTATATATTATTACACTATATTATTAATGTTATTTATGAACTAACTATTTTGTAAAAAATTACATTGTCGTCTTCTTGTTGATGCTATTTAATACTCTCTAAATATTCAACAACTTCAGGTTGTTCTTCATGTATAGCTATATCAATAGCTGTTTGATCTTTATTGTTTTTAAGATAAGTATCAGCACCTTGTTCTACTAAATATTGCACTATATTCACAAATCCACTGTCTGCTGCTTGCATTAATGCTGTCCAGTTTGATGTGCTCACATCATTGATATCAACACCTTGTTCTCGTAAATATTTAACAACTTCTAACTGTCCTTTATTTGCAGCCCACATGAATGCAGTGAGTCCACGTTTGTTCTTGGAGTTAATATCAGCACCTTGCTCAATAAGATATTTAACAACTTTTAAATGTCCATGACGAGAAGCATACATAAATGCTGTAGCATAATGGATATTTTTAATATGAATATCAGCACCTTGTTCTACTAGATATTGCACAACTTCTAAATATCCTTTAATAGAAGAATTTATCAATACTGTTTTGCCCCATCTATCTTTAGCATGAATATCTGCTCCGTTTTCGATTAGGTGTTTTACAATTTTTAGATGTTGATTGCATGAAGCATATATCAAAGCTGTAAATGCATCATCATTTGTAGAATTAATATCTGCTCCATTTTTAATTAAATATTTCACCACTTCTAGATATCCATTTTCAGAAGCCATCATTAGAGCTGTATGATTGTTGTCATCTTTAGCATTGATATCTGCACCTTTTGATAGACATTCTTGTACGCCAGCTAAATTGCCGTGTTTTGCACTCTTAATAAAAGTATTATTATTACTCATTACGCTTCCTTCACTTGTTTTATATGCTTATAATTTCAAATCTTTTTTAGTTGTAAAAAACTATATTTTGATTTCAATATCTAGTAATTAAGATCAATATTATGCACTCATTTATTTTAGCATAAATATCAGTGCCTTGCCAATTGATGGTTGCCTATCATTAATAAATAGAAAACTCTCATATAAATATTAGGTGGTTTTAAGAGTGACTTGTGCCATGTTTTTCGTAATCAATAATTTTATCAATTGAGTTATCTGAATTCATGAGAACAACTTTAGGTATATGCTTATTAGCCTCAAGAGGAGTCATATTTGCATACGTCATAACAATAACCAAATCACCAGGCTGAACACATCTTGCAGCAGCACCGTTTAGACAGATAACACCAGATCCTCTCTCCCCAGCTATCGTATAAGTTTCAAATCTGTTACCGTTATTTATACAAACAACTTGAACTTTTTCATACTCATAAATATTTCCAGCTTCCATCAGATCAATAGCGATAGTAATACTTCCAACATAATTTAAATTAGCCTCAGTTACAGTTGCTCTATGTAATTTACTTTTAAGTAAAGTTATTTCCATTACTATCCTCCACAGATTTAAAAATGATATTATCTATCAAACGAGTTTTACCGATAAAAACTGCTATAACGCACATAGAAACCGATGAGATTTCTTTGATTGGTTTTAAATATATAGTATCAACAATTTCAACGTAGTCAATCTTTGCTAACGGTTCTTGTGATATAATTTTCTCTACTTCAAACTTAATTTTTTCAACATCTGTCAAACCAGCATCAACTAAATTTTTACTATGCGTAAGAGCTTTAGATAGTGATAGTGCAGCCACTCTTTCATCAGCATTAAGATAAGAATTTCTTGAACTCATCGCAAGTCCATCAGCCTCTCTTACAATCTTGCAACCTACAATATTAATATCAATATTTAGATCACGAACCATTTGTTTAATAACAGCTAACTGTTGAGCATCTTTCTGTCCAAAATAAGCGTTGTTAGGTTTTACAACTGCGAAAAGTTTTGCAACAACTGTACAAACTCCGTTGAAATGCCCGAGCCTTGATGATCCACATAAACCTTCAGATGCTCCTTTATCCATTGTAACATAAGTTGAAAAACCAGCTGGATATATCTCATTAGTTGTAGGTAAAAATATTAGATCAGCACCTGCTTGCTCACAAATTTTTGTGTCATTAATAATGTCTTTAGGGTAACTATCTAGATCTTCATTTTGTGAAAACTGTGTAGGGTTTAAAAAGATACTCACAACAACTTTATCATTTTCTAACACGGCTCTATCTATAAGGCTTTTATGTCCATCATGAAGATATCCCATCGTAGGCACAAAACCTATTGTATATCCTAATTTCTTCCATTCATATATAGTTTTGCGTATCTCTTTTATTGTATCTATTTTTTGTAACATTATTTATTACCAGATTTATCACTAGATATTAATTGATTAAATATATCATCACTCATTTTAAATGAATGTTTTGATGTTGGAAATAAACCAGATTTAGTTTCATCAATATACGACTTAAAAGCTGTTTTAAATATCTCTGTACCGTTTGCAAACTGTTTAACAAATGAGGGTACAATATCACCGTAAAGATTAAGAAGATCTTGATACACAAGAACTTGTCCATCGCATCCAGCACCTGCACCGATACCGATTGTTGGAATAGATATATTTTTTGTTATATATTCAGCAAGTACCATCGGAACACACTCAAGCACAACTGCAAACGCTCCTGCTTCTTCAACAGCTCTTGCATCATCTAATAGTTTTTTTGCAACATCTAAACTTTTACCTTGTACATAGTTGCCACCTAAACTATTAATAGATTGAGGTGTAAAACCTAAGTGAGCCATAACAGGTATCGAGGCGTTACTTATAGCTTTGATATGAGTAGTAAACTCTTTTCCACCCTCAAGTTTAACGGCGTTAGCGTTACCTTCTTTTATCAACCTTCCAGCGTTCACACAAGCATCATACACAGATGTTTGATACGACATAAAAGGTAGGTCAGTTACGATCAGTGGGTTAATAACTCCTCTTGCAACAGCTTTACTATGGTGTATCATATCATCCATTGTAACAGACAGAGTGTTATCGTATCCAAGCATAACCATGCCTAGTGAGTCGCCAACTAAAATTATATCAATCCCAGCTTCGTCCATAAGTTTAGCAGTTGAATAATCGTATGCTGTAAGCATAGTGATTTTATCGTTATCTATTTTTTGTTGCTTAACAGTAACAACTGTCCTTTTCATATATTGTCCTTTAGTTCTCTATTTATATAATAAGAACTACAACTATATGATATTCGATTAAGTTATGCAATGTAAATTTATTGACTATGTGGCAATGCTATAATATGATTAGTTGGTATAGATTAATAGCTATTTATTGAAAATATATATTTTAGAAAAGAGGCAAATGTGATTGAAAAAAATATAGATAATAAAATGACTGTGCTTGTAACAGCAGGGGACACATCTGAAAAAATTGATTCAGTACGTAGTATTGTAAATACATCATCAGGTAAACTAGGGAGTATGATCGCAGATGCTTTCTCTATGAGTGGAGCAACAGTTGTATATCTGTGTAGTAGAAAAGCGATCCGTCCGAATATTGCAGTTGATGAAACTATTTTTGCAGATGATGTTACATCATTATACGACGCTATAGAAGAGGTTATGAGTAGAAAAAAATTTGATTGTGTAATACACGCTATGGCAGTGAGCGATTATAAAGTCGCTTCTGTTTCATCTTTTATGGATATAGCAACGATGATAACATCAAAAATTGTAGAACAAAAAGATATGAATTTTAAAGATGAAACCAATCTTACATCATTAATATACGGTGCGATAAAAGAGTGTAATATAAGTATCAATAATAATGATAAAAATAATAATGATAAGAACCATGATAAAAAGAAGATAAGTTCTGATATGAAAGATTTGATGATAATGCTTGAGCAAGCACCTAAAATTATTTCAAGAATAAAGGTGTTACAACCTGAAACAATTTTGGTTGGATTTAAGTTATTAGTCGGTGTAGATGAGAGTGAGTTAATTGATGTTGCTTTTAAATTATTAAAGAAAAACAAGTGTACCTTGGTACTTGCAAATGATCTTGAAAAAATCACAAAAGATAATCATATCGGGTTACTTGTTGATGAGTATGGGGCGTATAAAAAATCGAGTACAAAAGCTGAAATAGCAGATACGATAGTTAGTTCTGTTATGCGAATAAAGCAAGGCAGGGTAGATAGTTGAGTAATATATTATTAGGTGTTACGGGCAGTATATCTGCGTATAAATCAGCAGATATTGTGAGTAAATTAAAAACATTAGGACATAATGTTCATGTGATTATGACAGAAGCAGGAGCGTCATTTATAACACCTCTCACAATGGAGGCGTTGTCAGGAAAACGTGTATTTGTGGATGTTCTTAAAGAGGATAATCCTTCACAGATTGCACATGTTGCTTTAGCAAACGAAGCAGATATTTTTATTGTTGTGCCTGCTACGGCAAATATAATAGGTAAGTTAGCGAACGGTATAGCTGACGATATGTTGACATCAACTGCGTTAGTTGTGCATGATATTCCTAAATTTTTTGCACCAGCTATGAATGTTAATATGTATGAAAACATAGCAGTTCAAGAAAACATAAATACGCTCACAAAAAGAGGGTGGATAGAGATTAAACCAAGGGTAGGTCGTCTTGCTTGTGACGTTATAGGTATGGGTGCGTTAGCGACTACTGATACTATCATAACAGTAATTGTAGATATGCTTGAAAGAAGCAAAGATATTTAATCAATGTATCAGTTATAAATGTAGCTTATGCCGTACGGTTAAATTATTTTAGAGTATTGACAAATCGGTGATCATATATAATTATAGTGAACGACCCTATCTGAAACATAAAGTTTAGATATCGGTTAATGATATAATTTGTATTAGAGGTTAATGTTAACAAAATATCAGCCTGTACCTCTTATTAACACAAGCATTAAAATAATGTATTTGTATTCATATTAATTTTACACATTATGTTAATTTTATAACTTGTTATTTGTTTATATTCTTGATGTTACATTGTGATACTTTTTGACTTTGTTAAATAACAATAAATCGTAGCATAGTTGTATTATACAGGAAGGTTGTTATGTTAAGTTTAATTTTTAAATATTAAATTTGTTTTGTATTTTCAATAAAATATCAGATACATATTTTTTTATTTTCTTGTAGTAATCATTTTTATTATAATCCATTTTGTAAAATATATTTTCATATTCATCACTACAATTATTTTTATAGAATGTTTTTTGCCTGTTATCTGTTTTACTATATCACTTTTATTTTCAGCACAATCACACTTTACAAGTTCCCCTAATTGAAGTATTGGAAGAAGTAGCCATCCCCAAATAAAACTATTAGCTATCCAAAATGTTTCTTGTTCACCTATAGCATTAACCATTTTAATGATCATAGCTAAAAAGAAGAAGTTTCTTATAAAGCTTTCAAGCCCAGAAATCCCACCGATATGTATAAGTGTTTTTATCCAACTGAAATCAAGTTTTGTTTTATTAAAGATCTCTATATTTTTATTTAATAATATTAATGAAGCAATAAATAATAGTAAGTTTACTATTATGTTTGTATAGGCGATGCCGTTAATTCCTAAGTATAGAGAGATTTCTAAAGTAGAGATTAACATTATTTTCTTCAATGTGTAATAACTTTCTACAATATTGTAATAAGCTTAGCAGTCTTTATGATATTTTATTAGGCATATCATGGTTTGTAGCATAATGCAGACATTTTGCGATAAAAGTATGTTCAAGTTAATTGATTTAATAGTTGAATATTCATATATATGTATTGAAAATAGTCACTATTTAGTAATAAGTTATGATATTGAGATAGTGATTGAAAAAATGGAATAATAAAGTACAATATAAATATTAAGCACCATATATGATTATAGAAACATAATAATGTATATATTACCTAAGGAGTAGAGATGTCAGATAAGAAAGAAATTGTTGTGGATATAAATAAGGAGATCTGGGCAGCTGCTTGTATATTGCGAGGCAACTTAGATGCGTCAGAATATAAGCAGGTAGTATTGGGTTTAATATTTTTGAAATATATTTCTGATAAATTTGAAGAGAAGTATCAGTCGTTAGTAGCAGAGGGCGAGGGTTTCGAGGAAGATAAGGACGAGTATATGTCAGAGGGTATATATTTTGTTCCAATAGATGCAAGATGGGGCTATATATCAGAGCATGCTCATGTTGAGGAGATCGGCACGGTTATAGATACAGCGATGCGATCAATAGAGAAAGAGAATAAGAAGTTGAAAGATATATTACCTAAGAATTTTGCAAGGGCAGAGTTAGATAAGCGACGTCTAGGCGATGTGGTGGATTTATTTACTAATAAATTACCTCTTGTTGATAGCAGTTCAAATAAGGATATATTAGGCAATGCGTATCAGTTTTGTTTATCTAAATTTGCAGAACAAGAGGGTAAACTAGCGGGCGAGTTTTACACACCATCAAGCATAGTAAAAACTTTGGTAGAGGTTTTAGAACCATATAAAGGCAGGGTATACGATCCAGCCTGTGGCAGTGGAGGAATGTTTGTACAGTCGGCAAGGTTTATAGAGAGCCATAGTGGAAAGATAAATGATATCTCAGTTTATGGACAAGAGTCAAATCCGACAACATGGAAACTAGCACAGATGAATTTAGCGATACGGGGTATAGATGCGAATTTAGGAGAATATCATTCAGACACATTTTTCAATGATCTTCATAAGACATTGCGAGCAGATTATATATTAGCAAATCCACCGTTTAATTTATCAGACTGGGGCGGAGATAAGCTTCAAGATGATGTAAGATGGAAATATGGCATGCCACCATCAGGCAATGCAAACTTTGCATGGCTTCAACATATGATACATCATTTATCAGCGAGTGGACAGATAGGAATGGTTTTAGCGAATGGCTCATTATCATCACAAACAAGTGGCGAGGGGGAGATCCGTAAGCGAATAATCGAGGATGATTTAGTTGATTGTATAATCTCAATGCCAGCGAATTTATTTAGCTCAACAGGTATCCCAGTGTCGTTATGGTTTTTGAGTAAGTCGAAGGTTCAAAAAGGTAAGACATTATTTATCGATGCACGCAATCTGGGCAGTATGACAACAAGGAAGCTTAGAGAATTAAGCGATGCTGATATATCAAAGATATCAGAAACACATAGATTATATTTACAAGGTAAGTTGGAGAATGAGAAAGGCTTTTGTGCAGTAGTGGATATATCGGATATAGCGAATCAGGATTATATATTAACACCGGGACGCTATGTAGGTATCGAGGCAGAAGCAGAAGATGATGAGTTGTATACGGATAAAATGGAGCGTTTAACAACGGAATTATACACAATGTTTGAAACGAGCCATTCATTGGAAAAAGAGATCAAAAAGAGGTTAGGTAAGCTAGATGCCTAAAGATAAATTGACGAACTGGAAAGAGGTAACGCTCGGCGATGTGTGTGATATAATAGGAGGAGGAACTCCTAAAACAAAAATAGATGAGTATTGGAACGGAGATATTCCTTGGTTATCTGTAGTAGATTTTAATAATGGTTATAGAACTGTTTACAAAGCAGAGAAAAGTATTACAGAACTAGGCTTGCAAAATAGTTCAACAAAATGCTTAGATAAAGGCGACATTATAATATCTGCAAGAGGAACGGTTGGAGCATTAGCACAATTAGGGGAAACTATGGCATTTAATCAATCTTGTTATGGGTTAAAAGCAAATTTAGAAACAACCAATGATTTTTTGTATTACTTAGTAAAAAATTCAATAAAAGAGTTACAGAATAATACACATGGTTCTGTTTTTGACACAATTACTAAAGATACGTTTGAAAAAATTTCAACTTTTCTTCCCCCTCTTTTAGAGCAAGAGAGTATAGCGTTAACGTTGTCATGTTTAGATGATAAAATAGAACTGAACGCCCAAATGAACAAGACACTGGAAGAAATGGCACAAGCAATTTTTAAATCTTGGTTTGTGGATTTTGATCCATTCAAAGATGGCGAATTTGAAGATAGCGAACTAGGAAAAATCCCGAAAGGCTGGAAAGTCGGAACACTAGATGAGGTAGCTGATTTTTCTAACGGATATGCATTTAAAAGTAAAGAATTGTTAAAGACGCCAACAGATGATTGTTATCATATCTTTAAAATGGGACACATCTCAAAAGGTGGAGGTATGAATATTAATGGAACAAAAAGTTGGATAAAAAAAGATCAATGCGGTGGATTATTAAAATATGTCTTAAAAGAAAATGATTTACTGATGTGTATGACAGACATGAAAGATAATGTCGCTTTACTAGGACATACAGCTTTACTTTATGAGAATGACAAGTATATTCTAAACCAAAGAGTTGGGTTGTTGCGTAAAAGAAATGATATAGGAATAGACTTTCCTTTTCTTTTTATTCTCACAAATTATTACAGATTTATTGAGGATTTACGAGGTAGGGCAAATAGTGGTGTACAAGTTAACTTGTCTACAAGTGAAATTAAGAGTTCATTGTTAGTTATTCCTAAAAAAGAAATTAATGAAAAGTTTGATAAAATAGTAAAACCTTTATTTTCTAAAATTTTTAAAAACAATATTGAAACAGAACGATTAATAAATCTTCGTGATTATCTACTCCCAAAACTTATGAGTGGAGAAATCCGTGTACCTCTGGAGAAAAAATAAATATGAAAACTTTTATAATTATATGCTGTACAGTTGTTGCCGTTGCTCTTATATTTGTTGTAGTACCATATCTTATTTTTGGATATGTTTTTGTTTATTCAAAAACTTTCGGTTTTGAATTAGAACATACATATTTTGTACTTAGTTCTATAGGTGCAATTGCGACACTTTTTGCAATCATCGTTGCAATCTATATGCCTAGAAAAATTGCAAAGCGACAAAATGATATTTCAGAACAACAAAATGAAATTGCAGATCAACAAAATAAAATCGCTCTATTTGAAAAAAGATTTGAGCTGTATACTATTTATAGTTTTTTTAATATATATGTAGTTGATGAGTATGACGCCTTAACAGCTAATATGGATCATATGTGGAATAAATATTTTTTGGCTAAAGCTTTCATAAAAGATTTGATATATCCCAAAGGAATACAAAGGCTTATTATATTAAGAGATGTTAACGAAGAAGAAAACGCAATGCTAGGACTCGAAATTGGTGATCACTTGAGAAACTTTATATTAGAATTAGAAAAAATAAAATACTTATTCTCAGTTAGTGAAAATGAGATAGATGTATTAAGTGAAATTATATCAAAATTAAAGGATATTTCTGAGGATTTTAAAAATAATGAAATTAATTTTTATGAGTTTAAAGAGAATGTTATAGCTTTATATGACTATATAAAAGACTCAACTGTACATACAACAATGCAACAACAACTAAAACTAGATTAAAGGTAAAATAAATGAATACAAGAACTCTTACAATTATTATTCTTTCAGTTTTTGCAATGATTATACTTGCTATACTATTTGTTGGATTACATCTTTATGGTGGATTTGAAAAAACATCTTCCTTCTTTACTTCTTTAGGTGTTTTTCTAACTCTTGGAGCAATCGCTGTCGCAATTTATATTCCTAATAAAATCGCCAATCAACAAAATAAAATCGCTCTATTTGAAAAAAAATATGAGTTGTATACAACATATGATAATCTTATTTACAGTGCTAAGAAAACTTATATAACACTAGATAATAAAGAATTTGAAGATAGTTGTGGTAAAGTAGTTCAAGGTAATAAACTTTTCACATGGTTGATTTTTGTTGATTTTTTATTAGAATTAAAACAGTTCGATAAGTTTCTAGAAAAGGGAGGTTATTTCAGCGAACCTAATGCAGAGCAAAATATTGTTGAAGTAAAACTAATGATGGATTTTCAAAATAAAATCACCTTAATAAATACTGAATTAGATAAAATTCGATACTTATTTTCTTTAAGTAAAAATGAGTTAAAAAAACTTGATCTTATTGTAGATGGATTTCGTAGTATTCATTTCTTTACTATTGATAATGAGGATAATAATAAAATGGATGTTAAAGATTATGTAAATACTTTAAAAATCTTTACTATGCTTATTACAGACTCCACTATTCTTGAAACAATGCAACAACAATTAGAACTTCCATTAGAGGTAAAATAATGTCATTCACTGAAGAAAACTACGAAAACGCTATAATTCAGCTATTCACGTCTATCGGATACACGCATATTTACGCACCTGATATTAACCGTGATTATCACTCGCCGATATATACTGACATGCTCAAAATTAGTCTCACGAAGCTCAACCCTAATATTCCAACAGACGGAATTGATGATGCAATCTATAAACTAACAAATTTTGAAACCGCACCTCTGATTCAAAAAAATCAACTCTTTATGCAATATATACAAAACGGGATAAATGTTAAATTTTGCATAGACGGACAAGACAGAACTGAACTAGTTTATCTAATAGATTACAATAACATCAACAATAACTCCTTTCACGTTATTAATCAGTGGACAGTTATTGAAAATAGTGAGAAACGTCCTGACATCATTCTATTTATCAACGGATTGCCACTTGTAGTTATTGAACTTAAATCTCCATCAAGAGAAGAAACTAATGCTAGTGAAGCTTATAGACAAATTAAAAACAATATGAAAGAAATACCCGTACTTTTTATCTATAACATCGCCTGTGTCATGAGCGATCAACTAACTAATAAAATCGGAACTTTAACTTCTGATGAAAATAGATATATGGAATGGAAAACTAAAGACGGAAAATATGAAAATAATAAACACGCGCAATTTGATACTTTCTTTGAAGGGTTATTTATTAAAGATAGATTCTTAGATATTATTAAAAATTTCTGCTGTTACGCAAGTAATGGAACTAATCAAAATAAAATCCTTGCTGGATATCATCAATATTTCGCCGTAAAAAAAGCAGTCGATAGCACCGTGCATGCTGTTGATAACGATCAGAAAGGTGGCGTGTTTTGGCATACTCAAGGAAGTGGAAAATCGCTATCTATGGTGTTCTATGCGCATCTATTACAAGAGGCGTTAAACAGTCCAACTATAATCGTACTAACTGATAGAAACGATCTTGATAATCAACTTTATCTACAGTTCTCTAAATGTAAAGATTTTCTACGTCAAGATCCGCAACAAGCTGAAAATAGAGAGGGTTTAAAAAAACTTTTAAATAACCGTATTGCTAACGGAATAATTTTTACTACTATGCAAAAATTTGAAGAGTCTGATGAGCCTTTATCTACTCGTAAAAATATAGTAGTGATTTCTGATGAAGCTCACCGTGGACAGTATGGACTTAAAGAAGAGGTAGGCAAAGACGGAAAAATTAAAATCGGGTTCGCAAGAATTATTAGAAACAGTCTACCTAATGCTACATACATCGGCTTTACTGGAACTCCTATTTCTATGAATGATCGAAGCACCCGTGAAGTGTTCGGAGATTATATAGATATTTACGATATGACTCAAGCGGTGGAAGACGGTGCAACTAGACCTGTGTATTATGAAAGCCGTGTGATTAATCTAAAACTTGATACGGGTACGATGGATAAAATCGATCAACAGTACGATGAGTTCGCTCAAACAACTGATGATTATACTATTGAAAAAAGTAAGAAAGAACTGTCAAAAATGGACGCTCTACTTGGGGCTGAACAAACGATCAACTCGCTTGTTGATGATATCCTGTTGCACTATGAAAACAACCGTCAAAATCTGCTCACTGGTAAAGCTATTATTGTTGCGTACTCTCGTCCTATCGCTATGAAAATTTATGAACGCATACTCGAACTTAGACCTGCATGGGATAAAAAAGTTAATGTAGTTATGACATCTGCTAACGGCGATCCTGAAGAGTGGAGAGAGATAATAGGTAACAACACTCACAAAGAAAAGTTAGCAAATAAATTTAAAGATAACGACGATGATATGAAAATAGCTATCGTTGTTGATATGTGGCTCACTGGGTTTGATGTGCCATCATTATCGACTATGTATATTTATAAACCGATGGCTGGACACACTCTTATGCAAGCGATCGCAAGAGTTAATAGAGTGTTTGAAGATAAAGAGGGTGGACTTATTGTTGACTATATAGGTATAGCATCAGCACTAAATCAAGCGATGAGCGATTACACGAATAGAGATAAGTCGAACTACGGTAATACTGATATCAAAGAGGAGGCATATCCTAAATTTTTAGAAAAATTATCGGTGTGTCGTGAAATCTTTCATTCACTTAATTACAATAATTTTATTGAAGCGACAGATATTGAACGTGCAAAAATTATTACCGATGCTTTAAACTTTATAACTGATATATCGCAAGAGGAAAATAAAAAAACATTTATAAAAGAAGCGTTACTGCTTAAACAAGCGTTATCACTTTGTTCTAGTATAGTTGATAGAGATAAACGTGTTGAAGCTGCATTCTTTGAAGCAGTACGCACGCTTGTTGTACGGTTATCTAATGAGGGTGGAAACGGTAAAGCTTTCTCTCTAAAAGATATCAATGAGAGTATCAACAATCTTTTAAAACAATCTATCAAAAGCGATGGAGTGATTAATCTTTTCACTGAGATTGATAAAGAATTTTCGCTTTTTGATCCGATATATTTAGATCAACTATCTAAAATTGAACATAAAAATATAGCGGTTGAACTCCTCAAAAAATTAGTAGCAGAAAAGGTAAAGCTATATAGCAAAACTAACCTCGTAAAATCTGAAAAGTTCTCTGATAAAATGCAACGGATTTTAATTAGTTATCACAACGGAATGCTAACGAACGAACAAGTAATTGATAAGTTGATCCGTATGGCAGAGGAAATGAATACAGAAAATGCTATGGGTGATGAGTTGGGATTAACTGGAGATGAGTTAGCTTTTTATGACGCATTAACTAAGCCTGAGGCGATAAAAGATTTTTATGAAAACGAACAACTTGTAGTGATAACAAAAAAACTTACTGATATGTTGCGTGATAACCGTACTATAGATTGGGAGAGAAAAGAGAGTGCAAGAGCTGGTATGCGTAAAATGATTAAACGATTATTAAAGAAGTATAAGTACCCACCTGAGGGGATTGATGATGCGATGGATACGATTATAAGACAGTGCGAACTTTGGACAGATAATTAAAATTCAACTATATTAATTTATAAAAATATATTTGATTTATTCTCGATTGATTTAAATAGAATTGAAACTATATGATGAGAGGGGTGGTTGTTAATTGATAGGTTTGTATGTATAAACAGAAGGCGTAAGATTAACCACTTACGCTTTATTATCTGTACTTATTTAGATTGTTTTAACTTATCCATTTTGCAGAGTCTGATTATTTATTAAGCAACTTTATCTAACTTGTTAACAATACTGATTTTTTGAGGTTTATTAATTGTGAATACTTATATCTAGCTAACGCTCAATATTGAGAGTAGTGCGAGTTTGTACGTTTTAATATTTTCTATTGTCATGGCAGATAGATGAGATATATAACAATTTTTATTATATATATAAATGCTAAAGTTTTTTAGAGTATTGACAAATCGGTGATCATATATAATTATAGTGAGCGACCCTATCTGAAACATAAAGTTTAAATGTATAGATTTTAGATATTGATGTCCGTTAGACTTCAGTATATCTGATATTTATTTTACGCTAAGAACTAGGTTTCGATAGTAAACGCACAAACATAAACACGCACAAAAACACTTGCCAAAGTGGTAAGCTCTTGTGGGCTCAAAATTCAGTGTATGTAAAAAGTCATTCAATTCAAAATCATTTTCAACAAACATTTAAAACCCCTCCATAAGCGTATTTCATGAATATATTACTCATATCGGCAGATAATTTCAATTGATTAGTTATAATGAAGTTAAAATCAAAACTTATTTTTATATTTATCCTTCAAGATTATATTCTAGGTTGTCATGTTTTGACACATATCTACAGTATCTCTAGTAGTCATTTCTAGTGGCTTTCATTTTGATTGGAATTGCACAATAGGGTCATTAAAATTTCACCAAAAAATAATTTGAATAGTTGTTTTTTTAGAGAGATATTCAAAAAAAAAGCGAAAAAAAATGATATTTTTAACAATAAGTTTAGGCGTGACTAAACTTTTACTTGACAATTCGTATTAAAATAGTTTAATTTCAGTTTAATACATTTATGAATAGTTAGATTATCATAATAATGAGTATTTTATAAAGATTAGGGAGTTTATAATATGAAAAAGTTGTCTACGGCATTAGTTTTGATGTTATCGATGTTTATTATTTCATGTGGAGATGATAAAAAGAGTGATGGGGATGATCAAGCAGTTGGTTTAAAGCTAAAGGGTGTGGTTGTTGATCCATATATAAGAGATAGTCGAGTATCTCTTATCAAAAAAGGTGAGACGGTTACAGCGAGGGTTTGTGGATCAAGTGGAAACTTGCCTTGTGAGGGTTGGAGTAATGAGATTGGTGAGTGGCAGATATCTATTAATATTGGTATGAATTTAGATGATTTTTATTTAAATGCGATAGGTGGGATAGATACAAAGTACGGCATAGCGTTTGACAATATTCCGTTACGCAGATCAAAGTTTGCGTTGAATAATAAGATTGTTATCTCTCCTATAACTACAGTTTTACATGATTATAGCAGTGATACTAATGATAGTGCAAAAGCTGAAAGCACTGTTAAGAAAGCTTTAGGGCTTGATGATAGTATAGATCTATATGCAGATCCTATGGATAATATATCGTTACTTAAAGAGTCTTATATGATTGTAAAGACTGCAATATTATTAAATGAAAAAGGTGGTAGTAATTCTATTGATGTTATTGCAACAAATATAGGCAGTAATGAGAATATATTTAGTAATGACACATATTTAGAGGCTATACTTGTGGGTGCTGATAATGCAACTTCAAGGGCAGAGATTAAAGCTTCTAAAGTGAGCTTAGATGCAACAATAGGAGAGATTAATGATGTTGTCGCAAAAATTGCAAAAACAGAGAAACTTGTATATTTCAAAGAGGCGATAGTAAACGGATTGCAAAATTATCCAACTGATCCTACTGCTGATTTTGCAACAAATGTTGAGCAGTTATACGATAGAGTAGAGATTGTTATGGAGAGTGATCTATCGGTTATTCAAACGAATATTAATCAGATTGTACGACTTCTTAAAGCAACTCAAGAAACTGATGAGCTAGATGATTACGTTAATTTTAATGTAACTGAAAGTGAGTTTCAAGGAAAGTTAGCTACATATGTTCCAGATACTTTAAAAGCAAGATTAGTGAGTGTATCAAATGATAGCGTGATATCTGTAGATATCCCTTACTTTGAAGTTTTGGGTGATGATAATGCTAAACGTAGCAGTTATTACTTTAATTCAACGGCTGATAATACTTATAAAGCAAGACAGTTAATTTCTAAAGTGAATAGCGATGCGATTAACGATACTATTTATACGCAAGTAATAATTGCGAATACTAAATATGGTTTACATGAAAAAGCAGCAAATTTTGCTAATGTATATATAATCGACTCTCTAAAGAGAGCAGAAGCTTATAGAATAATTGGAAGTTATTCTTTAAATTATGATAAAGCAAAAGCTATAGAGTATTTAGATGAGAGTAAAAGGTTGTTAGATGCGATATATAAAGTTACCCCTCCACCGTCAGGCAATACTGTAGCTACGATAGCGGGTGCTTATCAAGTATTATCTACTCAGTATAATCGTGCAGGAGCAATAGATAAAGGAACAAATGTAAGAAACTTTCTATTTGATGAGCTGTTAGAGAGTTTAAGTGCTATAACATCTCCAAAGAAACAGGTGGTAATCGGGAGGCTAATATCTTCAATGGCTAATGCAAATAGAGAAGGAGCTATCTATGAGCTTATTACAGGTAAAGAGTATGAAGCAGCAGATGTGATGATGCAAGAGTATAAAAATCTTGTAGATCAGTATCCAGCAGGCACAAAGGAAGGTAGTAAATACTCTATACCTATACTGTATTCTCAATTTCTTATGGATGCATATTATACTATTGCACAAGAAAAAAACTCAGATGGTGCAAGTGATGCTGATGTTGCTAAATATAAAACCTTAATAGAAACAGCTTTTACTGACGCTGATAAATTAAAAAAGATAGATGCAGCAGCTGGAGGTACGCAGTGGGAAGGTTATTATAGCAAGATGGCTGAATCAGTTGCATGGGCTAAAGGAGTGCAATACGTTGACACGAATATCATTAACGTGATGTCTATTCAGAACAACAAAACTAAAGCATACGGTAATTATCTCAAATTATTAGCTAAGGAGCAAGGGTTTAACGCAGCTAAATCATATTATGAAACTAAAGCTCCAATAGGTGATGATTTTGCTATGCTTGATAGTTATGTTGATACTTTTCTGTCTTTGGATACAGATACAGAAAATGCGTTGGCTTATATAGTTACACAACTTGATAATGCAGTAATATATTTTAACAAACAAGAGGTTAAACCACTTAAACTTGGAGAACTGATAACAGTTAATACTAATATTGTTAGTCAAAGATATCAACATGAGGGGTATTTAAAAGTTGCAGAGAGATATAGAGTGCTTAATAAAATACTCGAGGCAAAAGCTGTATTGGTAAAAGCTATGGCTTATGTAGATACAGCAGATAATTCATTTTTGAAATCAAAAGCTTATGCAGCGATCGGAAAGATGTATCTTGATCTTGGAGATAAAGAGAGTGCTGAAACTGTATTTGATAAAGCAGCAGGTGTTGCTCTACCAGCAGGCGATAAAAAGATTGAGGCTGACTTCTATTTCGGTTTAGCACACGATGAGTTTCGTATGAATAATGTAGATAAAACTGAAAAAATGAGTGAATATCTACAAAAAGCAACTGAGGCTACAGAATTAATGCCTAAAAGTACAGATAATGATAAGAAAGCTAGAGTTGGTAGTTTAAACTATATAGCGATAGAGTATGCAAATATTCCAGACATAACTAAAGCAGATACAACTTTACAACTTGCTATAAAAGAGGCTCAAACTATTAATGCTGCTTCACAAAAGAAAAGTGCTTTAATTGGTGTAATGGGTAAATATGTAGCTATAGGTTTAGTAGATAAAGCAGGCACTCTTGCAAATGATAATACCATTATGACAACAGAAGCAGATAAGTATTCTGCGTTAGAGTCGATAGCAGAAGCTGTTGTATTAATTGATGTGTTTAAGGGTACGGATATCGCAATTTCAGATATGGATAAAGACGGTAAACCAGATTTCTTTGCACCATGGGCAACAGAGGCACAGATAACAGCTTCAGGATTAACGCTTGATGATGATATTGACGGCGACGGCGTTTTAGATAGTACCGATTTAAGACCGTTTTTTAAAGATAATTAAAAAGTAGTTTAGAAAGAATTGATAGAGTAACGATAATACTACTGTATATATTGTAACGGTATATGCAGTAGTATATAGATTTAATTGATATTTTTGTATATGGAGTAAATATTTATACTCATTGAGATAGTGGTAGTTGCTATATATAAAGTAAGGAGGGTATAGGTTTAAAAATAGTAACTACTATATATAAAAAGGAGGATATTATGGATAATAATTCAAAAAAGATTGTAGATGCAGATGGAAAAGAGTTAGTAGTTGACAAGTTGCGTTGCACTAGTTGTGGAGCTTGTATTGAAGTTTGTGGCACAAATGCGATATATATGAAAGCACACTAGACTAGATAGTGACGCCTGTACAGTGTGTGGTGATTGTGCAGAAGAGTGCCCATCAGATGCTCTTACTATAGAGAAAGAGTAGATAGTAGTATTATAAAACTTGATTAGAAGTTCTATGAAACAAGGGTTATCTGTATCATAATTCATAGAAAGGTATACTCTCTTCAAGATTTAGAGGAGTAGTAATAGATTTAGTTTCACTAAGATTAATAGTATTGATAAAGTAGCTAATAATTTTACTATTAATCATAAATATAGACGTTAAAGTACGATTTTTTGTTGTATAACTTAGGATTTAAGATTTTCATAGAATAAAGTTGATAAGAATTAGCTAATTTCTTATCAGTGATTCTCCCCTTCTTAATTTCTATTATTTCTTGGTAGGTAGGGAGATTTCATACTCTCTACCTACTTTTTTTTACTTAATTTTATCTATAGTAATGCTGTAATAATACCGTGATAATACCATAGTAATGCCCATAATAATGACATAATTGTGTCAATAAATAACCAAAAAAACAGCAAAAAGCAGTAAAGATTAGCTTCAACTAAACTTTTAACTTGACAAAACCTGTTAAAATGCTTAGGCTTAACTAAAGTATTTATACAAATATGAATATAAATATAGATTTAGAGTATTTTTCTTCTAAATCATTCAATAATTTGTATATTTTACGTTTTTATTATGGGTTATGGTGTAATTTATCTATGAGTTTTATAAGAATTATATACAATACAGCTTTCTTTTTAACGATTATGATGTTAATCACGTCAATTTCTTTTAAAAGTGTTTACGCTCTTGATAATAAAACAGAAAATATCACAGCAATAGATAATAATAGCTCAAAACTCGATAATAATAGCTCAAAATTAGATGATGATGAGATGGATGCTGTCTTAGATGATGAATATCTTGAGGAGATAGAAGATTTTTTTGATATGGGAGATGTAAATGTGATTGAAAATCTAAATAAGCTTGAAAACACAGGTAAGACGACTATTCCGAGAGATTTTATTGAAAATTTACCAACAGGTAATGGTAATATTACAGATGTTTTAAAGATTGTGCCGGGTGTTCAATTTAGCAATGATGTTAGGAGTTCATCATCGGCAGGCGAGATCGCACCTGATGAGATATCTATTTCGGGTGGCAGAACGTATGAGAACCTTTTTATGGTTGATGGAGTAAGTAATTCGAGTTCACTTGATCCAGCAGCAGATAATCCTTATCAAGCAGATGATGTATCAGGTGGATCGTATAAATTTTTTATAGACTCATCTATTATTAAAGACATTATCGTTTATGACAGTAATATTCCAGCATCATACGGTGGATTTACAGGTGGAGTTGTTGATATTGTCACAAAGACACCAGGCGATAAATTTGAACTTGATTACTCGTATAAGTTTACAGGTTCAGAGTTCACGCATTTTTTTATAACTGAGGATGAGAGGTATTTGAATGACTCAACTAACGACACATCTAATCAGTTAAATTTTTCAAAAAGCTTTCATTCTCTTTCGTCATCTATTCCTATCACAGATGATTTAGGATTACTTTTAAGTTATAAATTAAATCGTTCTACAATTCCATTAAATTATTTTAATGGGTATAAGGATCAAAGCAGAATGGCTCAAACTGTATTTTTAAAAGGTGTTTATAATATTGATGGTTCGAGTTTTGCAGATCTCACAACATCTTACTCTCCAAACAGTGGAGATTACTTTATAAAAAATACTCTCAACAGTGATTTTGAAATCAAAGGTGGTGGAGTTTTTTCATCTGTTAATTATCATAATGAGATAGGTGATAATAAAATCAAAGTTCATGTTGATTATAATTATTCGGAAAATTCAAGAGAAGCACCACAATATTTTAAGTCATGGATAGCATCAGATAATAAACCGTGGGGCGAGACAATTAATAATGGTGATGATCCAACAAAGACTGCGATCAGTACTGAGGGTGGATGGGGCAGTATATATAAAACTGAGCAGAGCAGTAATGTATCGTTCGATCACACGATTAAAGATTTGAAATTAGCAGGTACGCATGAGTTCTCGTACGGTTTATCATATAAATATATTCAAGGCAGGCATAATCGAAAAGAGGATGCTATTTTATATAATGAAGTAGCAGAATCGGTTGATATAAATTGTGGTGGCGATAGTGGGACTTGTGTTGATGGCGAGCAATATTTTTCAGGCAGAACGGTTACACCATCATCTAATGTTTTTGCATTAGTTAATGAGTACGCATTATACGCTCAAGATAGCTGGAAGTTTTATAGATTTAATTTACGAGTAGGGCTTCGTGTAACGTACGATGATTTTATGGATAATGTAAATTTTGCACCAAGAACAGAGTTGAAGTACGATATTTTCAATGATAATTCAACTGTTCTTACAGCTGGTTATAATCGTTATTTTAGCGCTACACTTCTTGCAAATAAGTTAAAAGAAGGTGTATCACCAAGTTATCAAGAGCAACGCTGGACGTATAGAAATCAGTTGCAAGACTTTCAACCAGTTTCTGATGGAACGAAAACATCTTATAATTTTAGCGAGCTTAGAACGCCTTATGTTGATGAGTTCGTGGGTGCTGTAGATCAATCAGTTTTAGGTGGATATCTATCTTTGAAATATATAGCACGACTTAGTGATGATGGGTTTGCAAGAGAACGTGGAGAGACAGAAGCAGATGGTATAGCGTACTATAGATTAAACAATAACGGTAGTGGTACATATCAATCAGTACAGATGAGTTACGATAGAAAGTGGACAAATCATCGTATAACTTTCAATGTTGCATGGCAACATTCTATAACTTCAAATGATAGTTACGAGGATATTTTTAACTTAGAAGATCTTGATAACAAGGTTGTCTATAATGGCAATACAATTCCATTAAGTGAGTTACCTAAAGATAATTATAATAAACCAGTGATAGTTAATCTTGCATATGTGGGCAAGTTTTTTAAATACTTTAAATTTTCTACATTTGTAACATTTCAGTCACCGTATAAAGAACTGGAGCTTGTAGATAGTGAGTATTTTATAGGGGAAGGAGCTATTGATCCGTCAACTGGTAAGCCCACTAAATTATCAACAGCAGCTTATGAAACAAAAAGTCGTGGAGCAACATTTATAGTTGATTGTGCTATCACATTTGAAAAGCTTGTAACAGAGCTTGCAAAAGTTTCAGTATCGTTAGAGATTAACAATCTCTTTAATATAAAGAATGATACAGGATCAGGTTACGGTTCAACAACTACCTCTTCAACATATGAAATGGGTAGACAATTTTGGTTAAAGGTGGGTTATGTGTATTAATAGTAATAGGGTGATATCTGTTGAAAATCTTGAACACAGTTATGGTAGCAATAAGGTTTTACACGGGATAAATCTCTCAGTTGATAAGGGTAAAGTTTTTGGATTATTAGGAAAGAATGGTGCAGGCAAAACAACGACAATAAATATCATGATGGGGTTTCTTAAACCTGATTTTGGTAGATGTTTAATTTTTGATGAGAACTCTTATTCATTATCTAATAGAGCGAAATCTAAGATCGCATTGCTTCATGAAGGACATCTAGCGTATGACTTTATGAACATTGATGAAACGGAACAATTTTATAAATCATTTTATAAAGCGTGGGATAAAGACATCTATGATTACCTAATAAAAAAACTAGGATTGAAGAGATCGCATAAGATAAAAAATATGTCATGTGGTCAGCGTTCACAAGTTACATTGGCGGTGCTTATGGCACAAAATTCTGATTTGTTGATACTTGATGATTTCTCTATGGGATTAGATGCTGGATATAGAAGATTGTTTCTTGATAACTTAAATGACTATGTTCAAAAAAGAGAGAAAACAGTTCTTGTAACAACACATATTGTTCAGGATATAGAGAGATTTGTTGATGAGGCAATTCTTATTGATAAAGGAAATGTTATTGTTTCTGGAAAAATTAATACACTAGGAGATGGGTTACATGGATACCGTATAACACTTGATACAAATATACAATTATTAAGTAGTTATAAAGAGATCAAGGACATATCTACAAACAATAAAAGTTACGAAGTTATCACGAATATTAAACCAGAAGAGGCTGATAAGTTTTTTGATAAAGCATTAAGTAAGAAGATAGATTACGAGTATTTTGATTTAACATTAGAAGATACTTTTATCGCACTTACAGGAAAATATTAAGAGGTATATATGATTAAAAGTATTTGGTTAAAAGAATATATTAAATTAAAAAAGATATTAGTAATACTTCTACTAATTCACATAGCTGTATCTGTCTATTATTTTATCACACTGCGTGGTGGTTTTGAAATGATAACACCAGTTCAGATATGGTCAGATATAATTGCTAAGAACTCGATTTTTTTCTATAGATATGAGGCGGTGTTTTATGGGACAGCGATCACGTTAGGAGTGTTTCAATTTTTGCCAGAAGTTATAAAAAGATCATTTCGTATATCGTGTCACCTACCGATGAATGAGTATATTATGGTTGCGAGTACGATCTCATTTAGTATCATATTTCTAACTTTATTATTTGTAATTGATACGGTTTTGATATGTATAGTATCTTCATTATTTTTTCCGTATGACATATATAGTTTAATTCCAAAAGTGATGTTGTATTGGTATTTAGAGGCTATATTAATCTATATGATCGCCTCAATCCTCACTCTTGAACCGTTATGGAAAAATAAGATAAGGATAGCTATTCTAATAGTAGGTATAGTGACGTTAGTTGATGTGTCAGTTTATAAAACAGATATCTATTATGTATTGATAGTCGTTGGGATTGTACTAATTTCTATACCGATAATTTACTATCCAGCAATACGATTTAGAAAGGGAGTTATGTGATGAAATATATAGCAAGGGTTACGATGCTTATTATTGCGGTGTTATCATTTTCAAAATTTATACCTCAATATTATACAAAGATTTTTTCAGAACGAGTTAATACGCCTCTAATTTTTTATAGTGAAGTTTTACAAGATTTTATTTTGCGTACAGTTGATAAGTCGTTTAATATTAGACATTTTGATAGTAACGGAGATAATTATACAAAGAAAGAATACTCATCATTATTACCGATGCTTTTTAGCAGAGAGTTAAAAATATGGGATAAATATCCTACGGATATACATGGCAAGAAGATCCCCGTTGATGTTGCAATAAGAGAGAGTCAGTTTCTTTCAATATATCCAAAATCAATTGACAAGTCAGAAAGAATGATAAATCTCTATCCATTATTTGATGCAAGTGGAGAGTATACAACTATTCAAATGCCACCAGATCTTTTTAGAATAAATAATAAAATGGAATTTATTGATGCCACAACAAATAAGATTAATGATAATAAAAGTACACTACATACAGAGCTATTAGTTGATGCTGGATTTAAGTTTCCTGCAAAAATTATCGCTGGTAATCCAACGACAAGAAAACAGTATGATTTTGGATATTTTATATTAGATTCAGCAAACAATTTGTATCATCTGTTTTCTATCAAGGATAAATCGTTCATAAGAAATACAGGTGTAAAAATAGATGAGAATATTATTTATATTACTGTTGAGGAAAATAGAAATCTTCCTAACTATGGATTAATTGTAACAGATAATGGATCTGTATATAGCTTGTTAAAAGATAAATATAGATTAGATAAAATATCACTTGGAGCATACGATCCTTATAATGATGATTTGAAGTATTATTTAAATCCATTAATTGTATCTATCAAAATTATTACTGATCATAACGAGAATATGTATATATCAGATAGATCAGGCAACTCTTTAGCATCATATTTTTATGAATACGGTGATACTCTATCTCCTTTTTACAGAGCGGTTTATACGACTGTTTTTCCATTTAGAATTTTAACAGATGGAAGAAGTTTTGCAAAGTATCAAGAGTTTAAGTTTTCAGATAATGTTTTTGAAGCGTATCTTTTTACATCATTATTAGCAGTTATATATCTTATGTATTTGGTGACAATTAGAGAGAGAGATAAGTTTACATTTGTAATAGATTCAATTTTTATATTTACAGGTGGTATATATGCGTTACTAGCGATTTTGATTTTAGATGGTATCAGGAGATATAAAAGATGAATATAAAATTAGTTATTGATTATGGAGTGATAGGTTTTTTAGCGGTAATGAGTGTGATCGCTATAGCTGTTGCAATAGAGAGAGTAAGATTTTATAAAGAAGTTAATCCTAATGATTATTCAGCTATCCAGCTTTATGAAGTTGCGTTGACTAAACATTTACATATCATAGCAACGATCGGCAGTAACGCTCCATATGTAGGTTTATTAGGAACGGTTATGGGTATCATGTATACGTTTGTTTCTCTTGGTGAAAACTCAACAGGCGGAAATATTCCAGAGATAATGACAGGTTTAGCGTTAGCGTTAAAAGCAACAGCTGCTGGATTATTGGCTGCTATCCCAGCGATGGTAATGTATAATTTTCTGCATAGAAAAGTGACTGAACTTATGTTAATTAAGGAGGCTATGTGTGAGAGAGAAAAGCTTTGATTCGATAAACGTTGTTCCTTTTATAGATATAATGTTAGTGCTTTTAACGATAGTATTAGCAACAGCAACATTTGTAAAAACAGGAGTTATTCCTATTGCTCTGCCAGTGTCAACATATTCAGAAACAGCTGTAGAAACAGTTACGATCTCTATATCATCAGATGGAGTTTTTTATTATGAGGATAAAGGTATAGACCTTACTCAACTAAATTCTATTTTTGCAACGCTATCAAAAGACTCAAATATCACAGTGCGTGCAGATAAAGATTCATCTGTTCAATTTTTTGCAGAGTTAATGGGTTTACTACAAGAACTAGGGTTTGAGAAGGTTAATTTACAGACGGAAAAGAGTAGTTAATTATGGTAAGGTCAATAATAGAATCTATTGCAATTCATATAATTGTGCTTGTATTGATTATTATGGGACCTATCGTTAAAGGTGGCGACTCTTACGGTTACGGTACAGGATCATTATCGATATCTACATCAATTATAACTGGTAACGCTGGTGCATCAGATGAAGCTGCATCTTTAGTAAGAGAAGATATATCAACAGGTATCGCTCAACAAGAAGTTATAAAAAATATGAAGAAGAAATCAAGTATTAAAACTATGAATGAAGATCAAAGTGAAGATATAGCTGAGAATGAAATAGATCAAAAAGTAGAAGAGAAGATCGTACGAAATGATGAAAGTGGTATAGAGGTTGAGCGTGAGAAATTAAAATCTAATACAGCTGAAAGTATGGAAGATGATAACTCGCAAGATGAGTATAATAACGACTCTCAATCAGATTACTCTCAAGTAGCATCTATTCCAAAACAATCGTTAGACGGTGTTGTTGGTATGGAAGGGTTAGGAGCAGGAGGCGGTGTTGGAACAGGATCGGATGCTCAAGTTTCAGGTTCAGAAAAGGGAGTTATATCTCTTAAAGATGTAGATACAATACCTAGAGCGTTATCAAATATTAAGCCTAACTATCCAAAATATGCAAAAGATAACAGGATTGAAGGGCGTGTGCTTGTAAGGTTTATATTGAATGAAAAGGGTGATGTGGAATCTCCGTTAGTGGTAAAAGCAAGTCCAGTAAATATATTTGAAACATCTGCATTGAAAGCAGTTAGTCAGTGGAAATTTACCCCTGCTGTAAAAGATGGGGTAATAGTTAGAGTAGGAATGGTTGTGTCTGTAAAGTTTAAATTAGAAGAAAATTAAATTATTAAAAATATGTTAAATTAGGTTTAAGGAGTTGTTTGTGAATAAGAGTATTGTTAAAAAAGTTACTATTTTAGTTTTTCTGTTAGTCATGGGGTTAGTGAATATGGGATACGCAAAAAAAGATGAAAAGCTAATCAACTATATTAAAGATAGCGATCAATTACCGTTTAGTGATCAGATAAAAGTTGGTAAATTGAAAAATGGATTAACTTATTATATTAAACATAATGATTTTCCAGTAAATAAAATTGAGATGCGTTTAAATATAAGAAGTGGTTCGTTAGATGAAAATGATAGCGAACAAGGTGTTGCTCATTTTGTTGAACACATGGCGTTCAATGGTACGAAAAATTTCAAAGGTAATGATGTAATAAAGTTCTTAGAGAAAGTCGGATTAAGTTTTGGTACACACAGTAACGCATCAACATCAACAGACTATACGAACTATCAGTTGAGCATCCCAGCTGATGATCCTAAATTAATAAAAGACTCGTTTAAAATTTTTAGAGATTGGGCAGATGCTATCTCATTTGATGAAAGCGAAATCGAAAAAGAGAAAGGTGTTGTGGTTGAAGAGTTTAATAGCCGTAATGATTTTAGATATAGATTAGGTGTGAAAAACAGAGAGATAATTTTTGAAAATTCTTTATACGCAGTGAGAGATCCTATCGGAAAGATGGATGTGATTTTAAATGCTGACAAAGCTCTGCTGAAAGGTTATTACGATAAGTGGTATAGAGCGTCAAATATGTCTATTATAGTTGTCGGAGATATAAATATTGAGCAGATTGAAAAGATGATTGAAGATACATTTTCATCTCTTAGTGCGGATAAACTACCTCAAAAAGCAGATAAAAATATCCCTGTACAGAAAGGGTTGAGCGTTCATATAATCTCTGATCCTGAAGCTAAATCATCATCGGTATCGCTCACTTATTTAAAGAACGAGGGAAGAGTTAAAACATTTGCTGATTTAAAAAAACGTCTGTTAGAGCAAGCAAGTTTAAGTATGTTGAATAGACGAGTATCGTTAAAAATATTAGAGGATAAAAGTGATCTAATAGGGTTCTCTGCAGCGACAAGTAACTACTCAGACAATTTATATGGTACACGATTTAATATTGTGACAACACCAAAAAATATTAAAACAGATATTGAAATTCTTTTAATTGAGATTGAAAACATTAAACGTAACGGGTTTAATCAACAAGAGTTAGATGAGTTTATATCAAAACAACAATCAGCATTAACAAGATTTACTCAACCTGATTATAAAGATAGTTCAGAGAGAATTGCGTCGATGATATCATCATACGATATTAAGAAAGATTATCTAACTGAGTACCATCAAGACAAAATATTATTTGATAAAATATTGAATGAGAGCAAATTAAGTGATTACAATAAAGCGTTTAATAAACTTGTAGATAATGAAAATCAAGTTGTTTTAGTGGCTGTTCCTGAGCGTGATTTAGAGATGGTAGACATTGATAGTAAAACTTTTAAATCTATAAAACAGAAAGTATCTAAGATGAAAATAGAGAAATATAAAGGAAGCGAAGCTATCACAACTCTTATCAATAAAAAGATAGCATCAGGTAAAATTAAATCACAGAAGAGATATGAAAATATCAATTCAGATTTAATTATTTTTGAAAATGGAGCACAGTTACTTATTAAAAAAACTGATGCTGATAAAAACAAATTTATGATTATAGGTAATAAGTTAGGTGGAAAATCTGTTCTAAATGATAAAGAGATTATCTTATCATCTTTAATGCTTAATACGATTAGAAGCAGTGGGTTTAAGGATATTACATTAAGTCAATTAAGAGGATATTTAGCAGATAAAAGTGTATCGTTAGCACCATCAATTAAACTGAACACATTTTCATTTGACGGAGCAGGAGATTCTAAAGATATAGAAACAGCGTTTCAATTACTCTATAACTATATGACCGTGCCTGTAATAGATGATAATGTTTTCGACCATATTATAGATCAAACAAAGATATCATTAGGTAGTGATAAAAAGGATAAATATCAACAGTTTATTCGTGAAGCAGTAGCTAAAATGTATAACGATAATTATCGTAGAGAGTACCTGTTAGACACTGATTTAGTAGATTTAAAAAAGAGCGATTTATTAGAAATTTATAATAAAAATTTTAGAGATATAGGTAATTATAAATTTGTAGTAGTAGGAGATGTTAATAAGGAAGAGGTAGTTAAATATGCTGAAAAATACATAGCATCACTTCCAAGCAGTAGTAAGAAATCAAGCACTAAATTTCTGAATGTTGATCTTGTAGCAAAGAGGGGGAAATCTGTTGGATACGGAGATGTTTTAGATAAAGCAACAGTGATGATGATTTTTGATAAGGATATAGATTATATTAAAAATGGAGAGTATATTTCTGCATTGGTAAGACGTATAATATCTAAAAAATTAAGAGAAAAAATAAGAGAAGATATGAGTGGTGTGTACTCATCAAATGTAATGATAAGATACACAGATTTTCCAGAGGACTCATTATTTGCACGGATATCGTTTACAACCTCATCATCAAAAAGAGATGATATCATCAAAGAAACAACTCTCGTGTTTAATAATATTATTAAACATGGAGTAACTAAACAAGATTTAGAGATTGCAAAAAGTCAGCAGATATTACAGCTGGATCAAGCATCTCAGAATAATAAATTTTGGGCAACAAGTATAGCGTCAAATCTTATAGAAGAAGATACCGTGTTATCAGCAGATGAGATGATTGATATTATTGAAAAGATTACAATTGATGATATAAATAAGTTTATCACAAAATCTATGTCAGATATGAGAAGTTACATTACCATCTATGACAAGGGGAAGTGATATGAGTAGATTGATTATGTTTCTATTATTTTCATATTTTGTAATTTTTGCAGAGAGTGTGTATTCGTCAGATATCACAAGAACTCACGGCATATCACTTACAGGTTCATTAAAGTATAACGAAGATTTTCAGCACTTTGACTATACAGATAAAAACGCAAAAAAAGGTGGTACTTTACGCAGAGCAATAATAGGCACATACGATACTTTTAACACATTTGCATTAAAAGGAATTCCTTTTAGATCATCAGGATCTATTTACGATACGCTTTTAAAATCATCACTTGATGAGTCGGTTTCATATTATGGATTATTGGCAGAAAGTTTAGAGTACCCTGATGATTATTCGTGGGTACAATTTAATCTCAACAAAAAGGCTAGATGGAATGATTCTGTACCTTTAACATCAGATGATGTTCTTTTTACATTTAACACGTTAGTAAAGAACTCTCCATTTCACAGGAACTACTATAAGGCTGTAGTGGATGTTAAAATTATAGATAAGCATACGATAAAATTTATATTTAATAAAAGTGGATTAAATAAGGAGCTACCATTAATTTTAGGACAGATGGTAGTTCTACCAAAACATTATTGGAAGAGTAAAGATATTTCAAAATCAACATTAGAGCCACCACTTGGTAGCGGTCCATATAAGATCAAATCATTTGTTGCAGGCAAGAATGTTGTGCTTGTTGCAGCTGATGATTACTGGGGAAAAGATCTTCCTGTGAATATAGGACAAAATAATTTTGAAACAATAGCGTTTGAGTATTTTAGAGATCAGACTGTCGCATTTGAAGCGTTCAAAGCAGGACATTTTGATTTCATTTCAGAGGGTTCAGGTAAGCGTTGGTATCATGGATATAAGGGTAGATATTTTGATATGGGGCTAATCAAGAAAGAAGAGATCTCACATAAAAATCCGACAGGAATGATGGGTATAATTTTGAACACATCTGTAAAACCTTTTGATAATATATTAGTAAGAGAAGCTTTGACGTACGCTTACGATTATGAGTGGATAAATAAAAATATATATTATGGTAATGATATAAGGCACACAAGTTACTTCTCTAACTCGGAATTAGCGGTTGAAAATATTCCATCTAAAGAGGTTGTAGAGATTATTAAAAGAGTTAAGCCAGATGTGTCAGATAAAGTTTTATATAAGAAGTTTGAACTTCCAAAAACTGATGCAACAGGTAATAACAGATCGAACTTAATGAAGTCAGTTACTTTATTTGAAGAGGGAGGCTACACGATCAAAAACGGAAAAATGGTAGATAGTTCTGATAAGCCATTACAGTTAGAGATCGTTTTAATATCGAAAGCTTTAGAGAAGGATATTCTGTCATTTAAAAAGTCATTAGAAAGAATTGGTATAGAGTTGCATATTCGTTATATTGACTCAACTCAATATGTGGAGAAAGTTCGTAATAAAGATTACATGATGATCTACACTCGGATAAAACAGTCGGACTCTCCAGGTAATGAACAGCGTAATATGTGGAGTAGCGATGTAGCATCAGAGAAAGGTAGTAGAAATTATGCAAAGATAAAAGATACAGCGATTGATCAATTAATTGATTTAATAGTTGATGAGAGCAGTAGAGCTAAGTTAGAGAACTATGTGAAAGCGTTAGATAGATTGCTTCTTACAGGTTATTACACAATCCCAGCAGGTTATTCAGATAGATATCGTATTGCATATTTTGATAAATTTAGTAAACCATCAAATCCTCCAGCATACGGCTTAGGGTTTAATACTTGGTGGATAGATAGTGATAAAGAGAAAGAGATTGATGGGATTATCAGTAGATGATTAAATATATATCTAAACGATTGCTATTAATTATCCCGACATTAATAGGTATAGTAACAATCAATTTTTTTCTAGTTCAGATGGCACCAGGTGGTCCAATTGACACTATGATAGCTAAGATGAGCGGGGAGGCTGTAACTGCTGAAGAGCGAGCTATGCATGATGATTCAGAGGGTGCAACTGGTGTGATGATTGGCGATGATAATAAAGCAGATCAATACAAATCATCTAACTATCTGTCAGAAGATTTACGTAAAGATTTAGAGGAGTTATATGGTTTTGATAAGCCAATAATGGAGCGTTACTTTCTTATGTTGAAACAGTTTTTACTGTTTGATTTTGGGGACAGTTTTTTCCGTGACAGCAGTGTGATAGAGTTGATTAAAGAGAAGTTGCCAGTATCTATATCATTAGGCGTATGGACGACTTTTTTAGTATATTTAATAAGCATTCCTTTAGGTATAAAAAAAGCTGTGAAACATGGTAGCAATTTTGATGTATGGAGTTCCTTTTTTATTGTTTTAGGTAGTGCTATTCCGATATTTCTTTTTGCGATTATTTTGATTATTTTATTTGCTGGTGGTAATTATTTTTCATGGTTTCCTCTACGAGGATTAGTATCTGATGGTTTTGCAGATATGAATTTATTTGAGAAAGTTAAGGATTATTTATGGCATATTTTTCTCCCTATTTTTGCGATGGTGATAGGAGGATTTGCGTCGCTATCTATGCTCACAAAAAACTCTTTTTTAGATGAGATAAATAAGCAGTATGTAACAACAGCTAGATCGAAAGGTATTACAGAGAGAAGAGTTTTGTACGGGCATATATTTCGTAACTCTATGTTAATAGTTATATCAGGTTTTCCAGCGTTATTTATATCAATGTTTTTTACAGGATCGTTACTGATAGAGGTTATATTCTCTCTTGATGGATTAGGTCTAATGGGGTTTGAGGCTACGCTTAACCGTGATTATCCTATCATGTTTTCGACCTTATATATATTTACATTAATGGGATTAGTCGTAGGTATAATCACCGATATTATGTATGTTTTAATAGATCCAAGAATTTCATTTGATTCTGTTCGTAGAGGTAGATAGATGAAATTATCACCACTTACTAAAAGAAGAATAAGTCGATTTAGAAAGAATAAGCGTGCGTTTTATTCATTAATAATTTTCTCGTTATTATTTATTTTAAGTTTGTTTGCAGAGATAATTGTCAATGATAAACCGATCGTATTATCTTATCAGGACAAATTATATTTTCCGATTTTCTTTGTATATACCGAGAAAGAGTTCGGCGGTTTTTTTGATACAGAGGCAGATTATAAAGATCCATTTATGTTAGATATAATAGATCAGCACGGTTGGGCTATATGGACACCTGTCCGTTTTAGTTACAACACAGTTAGCTATAATATATTAGAACCACCACCAACCAAGCCGACATTAATAAACCCGTTAGGGCTAGACGATCAAGGGCGAGATGTTTTTGCACGTCTACTTTATGGATTTAGGTTATCAGTAATTTTTGGATTTATGTTGACAACAATAACGTCAATTATCGGGATATTTGTTGGAGCTATTCAAGGATATTACGGAGGTAAGATAGATCTTTACAGTCAACGATTTATGGAAATTTTGTCAGGTATTCCTATGTTATATTTGTTGATTATTGCGAGCAGTTTAATCCGTCCTGGTTTTTGGTGGCTACTTTTATTAATGAGTATTTTTGGTTGGATGTCGTTAGTAGGAGTTGTTCGTGCAGAATTTTTTAGAGGCAGAGAGTTAGAGTATGTTAAAGCAGCACGAGCATTAGGTGTGAAAGATTTTACAATAATGTTTCGCCATATCTTACCAAATGCACTTGTATCTGCTATGACATTTTTTCCGTTTATTTTAGCAGGATCGGTAACGGTATTAACGTCGCTAGATTTTTTAGGATTTGGTATGCCACCTGGATCGCCGTCACTTGGAGAAATTCTGGCTGCAGGAAAATCGAATATTCACGCCCCATGGGTAGGTATATCTGCGTTTGTTTTAGTGTCCTCAATGTTAACACTTCTTGTATTTATAGGCGAGGGATTTAGAGATTCATTTGATCCAAAACATTTAGAGAAGAGATAAATTATGAAAAAAATTCTTGAAGTAGAAAATCTTAAAGTATCATTTAACACTGAAGTAGGAGAGGTTATCGCAGTTGATAATTTCTCTTTTGATATAGGTGAGGGCGAAACTTTAGCGATGGTTGGAGAATCAGGATCAGGCAAATCAGTTGCAGCTCTAGCTATCACTGCTCTAAATAAATATTACGGTGCTATTTATAACTCTGGTGTCATAAAGTTTTGTGATAAAACCATCTCTTCGTATAGTGAAGATCAGATGCGAGATATAAGAGGTAGAGATATAGCATATATTTTTCAAGAGCCTATGGTATCGCTTAATCCTCTTCACACGATCGGCAAGCAGATTATGGAGAGGTTTATATTTATAGATAAATTTAGTAAGCATGATGCAACAACAAGAGCTATAGAACTTCTTTCTTTAGTAGGTATAGTAGACGGCGAAAGAAGGTTGAATGATTTTCCTGATACGTTTTCAGGTGGTGAAAAACAGAGAATAATTATTGCAATAGCAATAGCTTTAAGCCCAAAATTACTTATAGCTGATGAGCCAACAACTGCGTTAGATGCGACTATACAATTGCAGATTTTAAATCTAATGAATGAATTAAAAGATAAATTAAAATTATCTATATTATTGATAACTCACGACTTAGCAGTTGTCAAAAAATATAGCGATAGGGTTGTAGTTGTGAAAGATGGTAGGGTGGTTGAGAAAGGAGTTACAAAAGATATATTTACTAATCCAGTATCAGAGTATACGAAATCTCTTATTAATATAAAAAACAAATCTGCCTTAGATAGAGGGTGGTGTGATGATATATTATTAGATGTCAAATCGTTATCAGTGATCTATAGTAAGCGACGGTTTTTATCACGTCCTATCATCAATGTTGCAGTTGATAGTATATCATTTAAGGTTGATAAAGGTTCAACGCTAGGTGTAGTTGGCGAATCAGGATCAGGTAAAACATCATTGTTAAAGGCTGTATTAAGTCTTATAGATTTTACAGGTACGGTTCTTTTTAAGGGTAAAGATTTATCGAGATTAGGCTCAGAGGAGTTGCGTAAGTTGCGTAAATATATACAGGTAGTTTTCCAAGATCCGTTTGCAAGCCTTAACCCAAGAATGACGATTGAGCGTATTATATCAGAAGGTTTGCTTGCAAGTAATATTAAGGATAAATTATTTATCAGAAAGAGAGTTGAAGAGGTTGTTATTGAGGTCGGATTAAGTATAGATATTTTAAATAGATATCCACACGAATTTTCAGGAGGAGAACGTCAACGTATAGCTATCGCCCGTGCGATAATATTAAATCCAGAATTAATTATATTAGATGAGCCGACGTCATCATTAGATAGAGTTATACAGTATCAGATAATTGAATTATTAAAGAGTTTACAAGTTAGATATAATATATCGTATATTTTCATCACACATAATTTAGAAGTTATTCAGTCTATTGCAAATCATATTATAGTGATGAAAGATGGAAAAATTATTGAAGAGGGCATGTGTGATAAATTATTTAGCACTCCTCAGAATAATTATACTAAAGAGTTAATAGATGCTAGTTTACTAGATTAATAATGGATCATTGTATATGTACTAACATTGGTAAATATATGAATAAGGATTAAATAGTTAATGTTTTTTATTAGCAATATTTTAATGAATGAAATTATAGAGTAGATCAATTTGATGATTGGATAATTCTTAAATATTTTTGTTTGCTGTATCATAAGATTTATTGTATAGAGTAGGGTGTGCTGTTCTCGTTAAAATCCCTCTACATACAAGCGAGTTCAAACGCTTTCTTAATGTTCTTATCGATTTATCGTAAAGCGTTAGATTTTTGATATCCCATATCGATAACGGACGATCCATATATAACATTTGATTGATGAGTGCCGTATCTTCATAGGTGCTATATTGATCTAGTAATTCAACATATATCGGTATTTGTATTGAAGAATGTTTACTTCTTTTAATAGGCGTCTTCATGACAAATGCTCTAAAGATTTTTTAGAGTATTGACAAATCGGTGATAATGTATGATTATAGTTAGCTATCTGAATAGAAACAAGCTTGAGAGATATCAGTCTATCTGATATTTGTTTTACGGCTAAGAACTAGGTTTAGATAGTAAACGTACAAACATAAACACGCACAAAAACACTTGCCGAAGTGGCGGAATGGTAGACGCTGTGGACTCAAAATCCACCGCCAGCAATGGTGTAGGGGTTCGAGTCCCCTCTTCGGTATATCTTTACTTTATACAAAATATTCTACTTAACTAATCCTCTATATCGTAAATATTTATTTACGCATAATCAATAAACTTAAATTTACATACTCAACTAACTTACACTCAACTAACTTACAATCAACTACTTGCAATCAACTAACTTGCACTAAACTAACCATACTCAACTACTTGCACTCAACTAATCATACTCAACTAACTTACACTAAACTAACTTACACTCAACTAACTTACAATTACGTTCAACTTATTAGCTCGCAATCCATCAATCAATAACCATGTTCAATTATATTATAACAAACATTGCTATAATATTTTACTAAAACTCAAAATTTCAATTTACTGTTTTTATACAAAATATATGTCATAGTTATTGTAAACGTATCTATTATCAATATGTCAATAAGCTCTTACTTAGTGATATTTGTATCGGCTTAGCTCAGCTCTATAGAGATATTATATCTTAATGATACTTATGCAAAAAATAATAAAGGCTTTAAATAAATATTGTCAATATAGTAAAAGTTCACATAATGGCAATAAATGACATTTGACTCAATAAAAACATTATGAAATAATATTGTGTTAATTGTAATTCGGTGTTATCATTTAGTTACATATAGTTTAACTGGGAGAATATTAATGGGAAAAAATAAATTATTATGTTTAAGTATTGTTATGGTAATGGTTATTGGTTTTAGTGGAAATGCATTTGCTGCAAGCGGATTTGTTTTCAAGCCACTTATCGGTTATAATGCTGGAATATATAATGATAGTACGCATGACATTGCAGATGGCAGTGCGACAGCTAGAATAGGTTATCAATTTGCTAAATCGAATAAAACAGGTTTTACTTTATTTGCTGATATAGGTTACTCTCTTGGTGTTCAGCTTGAAAGAGATGATTATGATTACCACTATGGTGATAGTTACGATACGGATAGAGTTAGAAAAGCACTTTTAACTCATAATTATTTTGTTGGTTTAATGCCAACATTAAATATAAAGAATTTTTCTATGGGTATCGGTGGTGGAGTTAAAGTTCCATTCGCAACAACAGATGTAACATTTACACCAAATAGCACAGACAGAACAACAACGTTAACTGGTGTAACCTCTTCTGAAGGGGAGTACAGAATTACTCCATATGTGAAAGCAGTAGTAGATTACTCTTTTTATGTTGGAAGTAATGTAGCTCTAGTTGTAGCTGCAGATTTTACTTACGATTTTGAAATTGAATCATCACTACCAGTATCTAATCCTCAGAATTTTTATATCGGCTTACAGCTTGGTATGAAATTCGGTAAAAAGGTTGATAATCGTGAGTATGCTAAAGCAGCGAAAAAAGTGAAAGTGATTAAACCGAAAAAGAAAACTAAAAAGATAGCAGTAGAAGAAGTAGAAGTGATTAATGCTGTTGATGATGTTGAAGTTATACAACCAGTCGGAGAAGTAGCACCTGCTACTCCTCAGGCTCAGAATATAGTAATCGACATAAATGTTAATGGTGGTCAAGTATCTCCATCTAACAATACAGTGCCAGCAGTAGCACCAGTTCCAGTAGTAGCTCCAGTGCCAGTGGTAACACCAGCACCACAGCCGATTACAATTACGGTAACTCAGCCAACTCCACAGGCAACGCCACAACAAGTTGCGCCAGTTCAGGTAGCACCACAAGTTGCACCAGTTCAACAAGTACCAGTTCAAGTTGTGCCAGTTCAAGTAGCGCCACAACAAGTACCAGTTCAAGTTGTTCCTGCTCAGTAAATTGTAATGTAGATATTTACTTTATTAAATGAAATAGAGTAAATAAAATATATAGCCACCTAAGTGATTGGGTGGTTTTTTTATGTAGATAATTAAGTTGATGTATAGTATATAATCTATGGACTATAAGTTTTGGTATATGGTTATTTATGGAGTAAAAGATGAAATATGTTAAGGTTGTTTTATTGTGTATATTTTCTGTACTAGTTGTGTCATGTGGAGGGAAATATAACTTAACTGGTAGCGATAAAGATAAACTTAAAACACAGAAGAGGTTATGTGCTGATGAACAGATTGGTGCTTGCTTTAACTTAGGGATTAGGTATGAAGAAGGAGATGGCGTAAAGCAAAATTATGCAAAAGCGATCAAGTTCTACGAGCAGGCATGTGATGGAGGAATGGCAAAAGGGTGTAATAATTTAGCTACGATATATCACACTGGAAAAGGTGTAGAGCTCAACTATGATAAAAGTTTTGCCTTATATAAAAAGGGATGCGATAAAGGTTTGGTTATAAGTTGTGGAAATTTAGGAATTATGTATGAAAACGGAGAGGGAGTTGCACAAGATTATAATATTGCGATAGGCTTATATGAGCAGGCGTGTGATAGCGGTATAATGGAGAGATGTGGCAATCTTGGACTTTTATATCATTATGGTAAAGGGGTCGCAATTGATGATGCTAAAGCGTTTACTTTAATTAACAAAGCTTGTTCAGAAGGTAGTTTTGCTAGTTGCAACAATCTAGGAACTATGTATGAGAATGGAGAGGGCGTTACACAAAATTATAATATTGCGATAAATTTTTATGAGCGTGGATGTGATGGTGGAACAATGGAAGCTTGTGGCAATGCGGGACGTTTTTATCATAATGGTATAGGTGTTGATGTTGATATTGCAAAAGCGATTAAGTTATATGAGCAATCATGTAATGGCGATATTATGGAGGCTTGCACTAATTTGGGTGTGATATATTCAACTGGCAAAGCATTTGAAATGGATTTATATAAAACTAATTCGTTATATGAAAAGGCAGTTGAAAGGGATTTAGTTAAAGCTAATTTGTTGTATGAAAAGGCGTGTGGTTTAGGATCAAGAGTTGCCTGTTTTAATCTTGCTATTATGAACGAACATGGATATGTTGTTGTGCGGGATCACGATAAAGCATTAAAACTTTATAAGCAATCATGTGATGCAGGATTTAGCAGAGGTTGCACTTCGTTTAAAGAATTATATGATAAAGTTTGTGCACCATTAAACACTGAAATAGATTGTTCAAAATATGAGTAAAGATTAAATAATTGCACTAGATAGCGAAATAGATAGCTTTGGAGATTATGAAATAGATGAGAGGTATTTATATGTTTTTATATTGTAAAAATCTAGTAAACCACTTGACTTTTTATTGAGGTGAGGAGTACTATATTAGTCTATAGATCATTAATAAGTTTTTCTTGTTCTAAATAATTATAAGAGTATGGCATGTATATTAATTTAATATATGTCTTCAGAGTAATCAAATTCAAGGGGTTATATTTATGACAAGAGGAACAAGTTTTATCAAATTTAGAGTTATATCATTAGTAGTTCTTTCAGCTATGGTTTTTTCAGGTTGTGCAACGGCTATTCCTATAACTGGTGGTAATGCAGTCTATACAACTAGTGTAAATATTGAAGCTAGTGATTTAATTTTAGGTGAATCAGTAAATGCAATAGGTACATTTAGCAATTCACAAATTGAAAGTGGATTTGCGATACAATCATTAATATATAAAGCATTACGAGGCACAGATTACGATTTTATATTTATGCCAAGATATGAGAGACAAGGATCAAAACTTACGTTAAAAGGTCGTCCAGCTAAATTGAAATCAGCAAGTTCTACACCAAATAAAGCTCCGACTGTTAAAGCTATGCCTAAAGCGAAACCTGTTACAGCTCCAGTTACAGCACCAACACCAGTAACTACGCCCTAAGTAGAATAAATATATTTAAGCGGTATTAAAATATATTAACAATAATTATCAAAACAATTTTTAACACTCACCAACTATCTGTTAGGTGAGTTTTTTATTGTTCAAATTTCTATCTAAAAACATTCGTCAATACTTACAACTTTCTATGCAATCTAAATTATATTTATCTTTTTATTAAATTATTTATAACAAGTATGTGATTAATTTTATTCATACATATGCTTTGTTTAAATAGTTACAACCTTACAATACTTTATGAGAAATAATAATAAAAATAATAGACCTAAAATTATTTGTTGATAAATAACAGTAAAGAATAGATAACCGTAAATAAGATAAGTTAGATAAATAATATTAGTTAGATATAGGAGAGTGAAGTATGTTACATTCTAAAAATAATAATCAGTTTGATGTAAAAGATGAAATTTTCGGTTCGGTTTATACAAATAAAACGCTATCAAAATTTAAAATGCCTGAGAAAGAAATGTTAGCTGATAGTGCGTATTATCAAATCATGAACGAATTAATTCTTGATGGTAATGCTACGCAAAATCTTGCAACATTTGTTCAAACATGGGCAGAGCCACAAGTACAAAAATTGATGCAAGATTGTATAGTTAAAAATATGATAGATAAAGATGAGTATCCTCAAACTGCTGAACTTGAGGCACGATGTGTTCATATTATAGCTGATTTATGGAACTCTCCTGATGCGATGAATACACTTGGAACATCAACCACAGGATCATCTGAGGCTGCTATGCTCGGTGGTTTAGCTATGCTTTGGAACTGGCGTAAAAAGATGAAAGCAGCGGGCAAACCAACTGATAAACCAAATATGATAACAGGGCCTGTTCAGATCTGTTGGCACAAATTTGCAAGATATTGGGATATAGAGTTACGTGAAGTTCCGATGGAAAAAGATAAGTACTGCATGGTTGGAGAAGACGTCTTAAAATATGCTGATGAGAACACTATCTGTGTAGTTCCAACATTAGGCGTAACTTTCACATTGCAATACGAACCTGTTGAAGAGATATCAAAAATATTAGATAAATTAGAGAAGGACACAGGGCTTAATATACCGATACATGTGGACGCTGCAAGTGGTGGATTTCTAGCTCCGTTTATTGAAGAACAGAAAAGTGTTTTGTGGGATTTTAAATTAGAGAGAGTTAAATCAATCAATGCATCAGGACATAAATATGGCTTAGCACCAGTAGGTGTTGGTTGGGTTATTTGGAGAGATTCATCAGATCTTCCAGAAGAACTTATATTTAATGTAAATTATTTAGGTGGTAATATGCCAACATTTGCATTAAATTTTTCTCGTCCAGGTGGTCAGATTGTTGCTCAATATTATAACTTTATTCGTCTTGGAAAAGAAGGGTATGAAAAAATTCAAACAGCTAGTGCAGAGACAGGAAAATATCTATCAGCAGAGTTAGATAAGTTAGGGCTTTTTGATATGATCTATAATGGTGAAGGTGGAATTCCAGGTTCAACATGGAGATTTAAAGATGGAGTAAATCCAGGTTTTACACTTTACGATCTAGCAGATAGATTGCGTACAAGAGGGTGGTTAGTACCTGCATATTCATTACCTGCAAACATAACAGAAGTAGTTGTTCAAAGAGTTTTAGTTAAGCAAAACTTTTCAATGGATATGGCAACACTTCTTGTTGATGATATAAAACGTGCAATAAATTTTTTTAAAAAACACCCCATCACAAAACCGTTAACAGAACAAGAGGCAAGCTCGTTTAAACATTAAGTAGTAAAGTTGTTTGAAGTAATAGATAGATAAATAATAGTTAGTTAATTTATTGGTATATATAAGTTAATTGATTAACTGATAATTGATGATTTATAGATAGTTATAATTATTTTCAATATGGAGAGAATGATATGAAGTCAGATAAGACCTTAAATGTGTTTACGCTAGCCATGATAAATGTGGCAGCGATTGTTAGTTTACGAGGATTACCAGCTGAAGCTGTATACGGTTTATCTTCAATATTTTACTATATATTTGCTGCGATATGTTTTCTAATTCCAGTGTCGTTAGTATCAGCAGAGCTAGGTACTGGTTGGCCTGAAAAAGGTGGAGTGTTTCGCTGGGTAGGAGAAGCATTAGGGCCAGGATTTGGTTTTCTTGCAATATTTTTACAGTGGCTACAAAACACAATATGGTTTCCAACAGTTTTAACATTCGCAGCAGTATCAGTTGCTTTTATAGGTCTAGATCAATCAGCTGATATCGCTCTTGCATCGAATAGATATTATACATTAGCCATAGTTCTTGCTGTGTATTGGGGTGCTACAATAATGAATTTTTTCGGTGTTAAACTTTCAGGTGCGATTAGCAAGTGGGGCGTGTTGATTGGAACAATTATCCCAGGTGTTACTATAATTATATTAGGGTTAGTATACTGGCTAACAGGAAATACAATAGAGATGCCTATCAGTTCAAGTGCACTTTTTCCTGATTTAACTGACTTTAATAATTTAGCGTTAGCTGTAAGTATCTTTCTTTTCTACGCTGGTATGGAGATGTCTGCTGTTCACGTAACAGAGGTTAATGATCCTAAAAAGAATTATCCTAAAGCGATATTTATTGCAGCGTTTATTACGGTAACATTATTCATTTTAGGCACACTTGCAATAGGTGTTATTATTCCTCCAAAAGAGATCAATTTAACACAGAGTTTACTTATTGCATATAACGATGTTTTTAAATTATTTCATCTTGAAATCTTAGGAAGTGTTGTTGCGATTTGTTTAGCGTTCGGTGTTTTTGGACAGGTATCAACATGGATCGCAGGTCCTAGTAAAGGGTTATTAGCGGTTGGTAAAGCAGGGTATCTGCCTCCAGTTTTACAGAAGATTAATAAGCACGGCATTCAGGTTAATATACTTATAATGCAAGCAACGATCGTTACTTTACTATCGATTATATTTGTACTCTTGCCATCAGTTCAAGCAGCGTATCAGATATTAACTGCACTTTGTGTAACTCTATATCTTATTATGTATATTTTACTTTTTATAACTTTTATAAAACTTAGAATAACACAGCCTAATGTTGATAGAACTTTTAAAGTCCCAGGTGGAACTTTAGGAATGATTGTGATAGGAGGGTTAGGATTTGTTGCATCAGTTGCTGCGTTTCTATTCGGATTTCTACCGCCATCACAGATCAATGTTGGAAGCAGTTCTAACTGGATAATGATTTTAATAGGTGGAAATATAGTAGGTGTATCTATACCGTTTATAATCTATAGTATGCGTAAATCTTCGTGGAAATCAAATGATCCTAATGATGTTTTTGAGCCGTTCTCATGGGAATCTAAACTGTCTAAAACGGATAAAAAAAGTTAGATAAAATAGTTTTGTATAATTTGATTGAAGCGAAGCTTAATGATATATTATATGTTTTAATCTGATAGTTATTTTGATGTTTTAAGTTGAACTTTAAATTGAATTTAAAATAGAAAGTTTAAATAGAAATGAGCACCTATACTTTAAATATAGATGCTCATTTTTTATCATTTTAATTATTTAAACAATTTCGTTGTGATATTGTATCTCACTATATTGTTCGATAATAATTTTGAAATTTGTAAATTATCTCTCTATCACTTCACCGTTTTCAGTATATAAAGGAGTTCCATCTTTCTCTTCTTTAGTCATAAGAAATCCTGTGATTATTGTGAGAGTAGCCATGATGAATAAAAATCCAAGATAGTAAGCACCTAGCACTAATGCGAGAGGTGATGCTGCAACTCCTAATAATGAAATACAGAATAAAACTTGTGGCGAGTGAGGTAACATTCCTTGAAACACACAGCTAAATATATCTAGTAAACTAGCTATACGTTTAGGTGCGATATTATGTTTACGAGCGATATCTCTAGTTAATGGAGCTGCAACAAGTATTGCTATTGTATTGTTTGCAATAGCGATATCCGATAGCGATATTAATGATGCGATACTAAACTCTGCACCTTTACGAGATTTTATATTTGTTGTAAGTTTGTTCATTAACCAGTCCATTCCACCCATGTATGACACAAGTCCTGCGACACCTTTAACGAGTATTGATATCACAAGGATACCAAACATCCCTTCCATTCCAGCGTAGAACGATTGAAAGAACTCTATAATTGTGAATGAGTTTGTAAGAAATCCTATTATCGCAGAAGCCAGCACCCCAGACATAAGAACATAGAAAACATTAACACCAAGAAGTGCAACAACTATAACGAGTATGTATGGAATGATTTTAACAATATTAAATGGTAGTGGCGATGTTACAGCGACTCCATCGTTTCCAACTATAGCATACACAATTATTGTGGCTATGGCTGCAGGGAATGCGATTAGAAAATTCATTTTGAATTTATCACTCATCTTACATCCAGCACCTCTAGTTGCAGCGATCGTTGTATCAGATATCATAGATAGATTATCACCAAACATAGCTCCACTTAAAACAGCAGACATCGCCATAACAGGTGATACAGATGCTTGATCGGCAAACCCAATTGCAACAGGACCAATCGCAGCGATTGTCCCCATAGATGTCCCCATCGCAGTTGCTACGAAAGCAGATATTATAAATATTCCCACTAATATATATTGTATCGGCATTACGTTTAATCCAAGATTAACGGTAGCTTCAACTCCACCCATAGCTTTAGTAACTCCAGCGAAAGCTCCTGCTGAAAGAAAAATAAGACTCATTAACATATTACCGCTTTCACCAGCAGACTTAGAGAAGATCTCTAATTTAAAATTAATTTTGCCTTCAGCCATAATGACGGCAATAAGTAATGCGATAAGAAGAATAACTTGTACAGGAATTCTTGAAAACGGAGATTCAACACCCATGTAGGTAAATACTAATCCTGATCCGATGTATGTTGTCAGAAAAAATATGAGGGGAATAAACGCCCAAAGCTTATAACTTCTCTCTTGTCTAGTATTTGCAAACATATAAAAACCTCTCTATGTTATTATCTTAGTTGAATGTAAGATTAAGTGGGATATGATAGCAGAAAAATGATTAGATTAAAAGGGTTGATAATAGAAATGTATAGATTATTGAAAATTCGTATATAGTAATGGTATTTTCAGGCTTAACTAAAAGTTAATAGATTTCTTTATATTTATATATTAATTATTAATTGAAATAATGTATTTGATATACTAAATAGTTTGTATTATAATACTAAATATTTAAAATTGATTGTTGGGTAAAAATGGGTTATGCATATTTATAAGCTAGGGTTATGTATTAAATCTAAATTTTTATTTTAAGATATGATGGAGTACCTTATGGATATTAAAAATAAATGAGTAAATATAATGTAGTTGATTTGTTTTGTGGTTGTGGCGGGCTCTCAAAAGGGTTTGAGAATGCTGGGTTTAATGTTATATTGGGCGTGGATAATGATAATTCATCACTCAATACATTCGAAAAAAATCATAAAGGCTCAAGAGTGCTAAATGGAGATTTATCAGCACCAGAAACTTTTGATATAATTGAAAACTTATTAAATGGACAAACAGTAGATGTGGTTGTTGGTGGTCCTCCTTGTCAAGGGTTTAGCCTTAGTGGTCCAAGAAACTTTGAAGATGATCGAAATAAATTATATTTAGCAATGATAAATGCTGTGAAAAGACTATCTCCAAAGGCATTTGTTCTTGAGAATGTCCCAGGAATGGGTACTTTGTATAATGGTGCAATAAAAGAAGAAGTAATACGTAGATTTGTAGCAATGGGATATAATGTAAGCACTATGGTGATGTGTGCAGCAGACTATGGAGTACCTCAAATAAGAAAACGTTTAATTTTTGTAGGAATAAAAAAAAGTGAATTTAATTTCCCTAAACCTACAAGAACACGAGATAACTATGTATCATGTGGCGATGCATTGAGTGATTTACCTAGTCGTGAGAATTACTTAGGAGATGAAATTGATGAATATCAAGCTATGCCATTATCCGATTATCAAAAGCTGATGAGATTGAATCAAGAGATATTGTTTAACCATGTGGCGACTAACCATACTCAGCTTGTAAAAGATGTGATAGCATTAGTCCCAGAGGGTGGAAATTATAAAGATTTGCCAGAAGGAGTTGGTACAAGTCGAAAATTTAATGAAGCATGGACTAGATATCATAGTAAAAAGCCATCAAAAACAATAGATACTGGACATAGAAATCATTTTCATTATAGATATAATCGTGTTCCAACAATTAGAGAAAATGCTCGCTTACAGTCATTTACGGATGATTTTATTTTCTATGGAACAAAGACTCAGCAAAATAGACAAGTAGGGAATGCAGTCCCTCCTTTGCTAGGACAGGCTCTAGCAGAACAAATATTAACATATTTAAGCAAGGAGTAACAACCTATGGGTAATAAAATAAACACCATTGATTTGTTTGCAGGGTGTGGTGGTTTGCTCGAAGGGTTTGAGCAAGAAGGATCATTTAATACATTGGCTTGTATAGAATGGGAAAAAGCTCCCTGTGAAAATTTAATTAAGAGATTGGAAACTAGATGGAAGTATAAAAATGCACAAAGTAAGGTAATTAGATTTGATATTCAAAGAACTCATGAACTTTTTGATGGCTATAATGACAATGAATATGGATCACACAATGGATTAGATTCATTGGTAAAAAAGCAAAAAGTTCAAATAATTATAGGTGGTCCACCGTGCCAAGCATATTCATTGGCGGGAAGAATACAAGACGCAAATGGAATGAAAGATGATTATAGAAACTATCTTTTTGAAAGCTATATTGCGGTTGTCAATAAGTATAAGCCTAGTTTCTTTGTTTTTGAAAATGTTCAAGGCATGTTAAGTGCTGTTCCAGACGGGACACCAATTGTAGATAAAATAAAGCAGAGTTTTGAAAAAGCAGGATATGCGGTTATTGATAATTTTAAAGAATCAATGTTTGATTTGACAGAATTTGGGATACCTCAAAATCGAAAAAGATTGATTATATTAGGGGTTAATAAGAAGATTTACAAAGAAAAAGGAAATAAGATTATTGAGGAATTTTATAAAACAATTATGCCATCTTTAAAAACAAGTAAGACTACTGTAAGCGGTACCATAGGTGACCTTCCAAAATTATACCCAGTTGAAGATGAGTTTAAATTATATGGTAAAAAGTATTCACATAGCTTCAAAAGTAATGAAATAATTAAGAATCATTTTCCGAGATTTCATAGTAAGAGAGATATCGAAATATTTAGAATGTTAGCTAATGACATTGCAGATGGCACAAATATGTATACCGATATTTCTAAACTAAAGCAGTTATATCAAGATGTTACTGGCAAAAGCAGTAACGTTCATAAATATTATGTGTTAAGGTCAAATAGCCAAAGCAATACAATCGCAGCTCATTTATATAAAGATGGCTTAAGGCATATACACCCAGACCCAGACCAAATGAGGTCGATAACGGTTAGAGAAGCGGCAAGGCTACAAACATTTGATGATGATTATGAGTTTATCGGAGGGACAATGCAACAATACAAAATGATTGGAAATGCTGTTCCACCTAAGTTCTCTTTGGTCCTTGCAAAGGCGTTAAAAACAATAATTAACAAATATGGATTGGGGTGTTGAAATGCTATTTTATAAAAATCTTGAAGAGCTTATTTTTCACAGACATGAGATGTTTGATGTAGATGAGTTAGTTGTATTATCTGGATATGTAGGCCCTCAACCAGTAAGTAGGCTACAGTCATTACCTTTTTCAACAGTCGTAATATATGGCATGTATGGTTCTGATAGTATAAGTGAAAAATTGCATAATAAGTTAAATAGCTTGAGCAATCTTAGCAATAGCATGTCAATTCGATATTCTCAATTGCCTGTGCATTCAAAATGTTATATATGGCGAAAAAACAAAAAAATTGTAACAGCTTTATTAGGATCAGCTAATTTCTCAGTTAGTGGTTTATCTAGTCCATATAAGGAGGTCTTAGCCGAAACAACTTTTGATACTTTTGATCCATTAAATCAGTATCTAGAAGTTGTATTAGAAAACTGTATTGATTGCACAGATATTAATATTAAATTTAAAAGATCAAGTATTATAACAACTCCAACAGCAGCCGTTTATGACGAAAATCCAGGTGTTTGTATAGTTAGTCTTTTAGATAGAAAAAATGAAGTTCCAAAAAATAGTGGTTTGAATTGGGGTTTATCTAAAGGACATACGACCTCTGGTGATGCATATATCAGGATATCTAAAAAAGATTTAATAATGAAACCATTATTATTTCCACCGAAGCAGTTAAAAGAAACACAAATAACTAAGGGCGGAAAAAGAACACGTCAAAATGATGCAATAGAGTTTATTTGGGATGATGGAAATGTAATGGAGGGTATATTGGAAGGTACTCAGGAAATAGAAGGCATTATTTATCCTAAGCAAATTTGTTCAAGTCCTCAAAAAAAAATCTTAGGTATGTATTTACGTGAACGACTAGGTGTTGATATAGACCACTTAATAACAAAAGATGATTTGATTAAATATGGAAGAACAACAATAGATATGTCACTGCAAGGAGAGGGTATTTATTATATGGATTTCTCTGTGTAACAAAAATACATTATGAAAGACGATAGATGATGAAACAGAGTTGAAAATGTTTTAACTTACTTATCATACTAAAAACGTAAATAAAAAAACCTCTACGCTACAGTAATGTAATATAGAGGTTATATTTTTATCTACTTAAACAAGATCGTTGTAATATTTAAATAATATATTTATTAAATTCAAATAATATTTTTCTACTCAAACAATATTATTGATTTGTCGTTGATCGCATTAAACATAACACCTTTTGCTTCGCCTTGTTCAAGATATCCATCTTCCACAACAACTCTCTCTGTATAGCTTACAACTGCGTTTTTGATATCAACTTCTTCAATCTCTTTTGTTCCAAAATCACCACCTCTAACAAGAAGTTTTTCACAGAACTCGTTATCAATCATGGTCGATAAAAAATCTTTAACTTCATACTCGCTCAACATCTGTTTGCCTTTAGGAGCTGAAACGTTCACCTCAAGTCTAAGCCCTGATAGTGAACCCATAAGCTCAATCTTTTTACCTTCATCACTTGCAATGAAAGTTTCAAGATCTTCATATGTAGGAAACACTAACCTTGTTGATAATTTTTTATAGTAGTTCCATGAAAGGATAGTTGCTTCAATATCTGATTCAAAAAATGGTACTAATCTTATTGATAGATCAGAAGAAAATTCATTGAAAAAATGTTTAAAACTTGCAACTGGTGATCCTGATGTTCCAGATAATAATGCTACAAATTTATAGCGTGGTGAAAAAATACAGTAATGTAGATCGCCCAACAAACCGTTATCTCTATTGATCGGTCTGATTTCGCCTTCTTCATTAAACCATATAGGAGTGGTTTTTCTCTCTTTAGCTAACGTAATAAAATAGAACTCTTTATCATCTAATGTAACTTTCTCCATAACTTTCCATAAGTGGTGAACTGTTGAGTGAAAAGTGTCGTAATTTTTATCTGCTTTTAATGATGTATCAAGAGCATCGGTAACACGTGCTATATAATTTTCATCATTAGTTTCTACTCTCAAAAATGATACTTTTACTGTTTTTCCTGCGTCCATTATTTAACTCCAAATGATAGTGATACAACTGTATCGTTGCTTAATTATTTTATCTATAAATCTTTTTATACACTTTTTTTCTTTTTTTTGCTAGATTAGATATATAGAGGTTACAGATGACAAAAATTCATACTTTAGTATTTACAATTCTGATGCTTTTTCTTACAACATTAAACAGCAATGCATCAAATAGAAATACTCCGATAACTAAAGCTGTAGCTCTAACTAAAAACTCTGTAGTAAATATTAGAACAGAAAAGATAGTTAATCAATCATATTCTCCATATAACGATCCGATGGTAAATAATCTCTTCGGATTTGCAGGCAGTTATAAAACCCAAAGTTTAGGTTCAGGAGTGATTATAAGTGAAGATGGAATTATAATTACTAACAGTCATGTGATTGAAGCTGCGTCAAAAATATTTGTTATTTTAGGTAACAACCAGCAGTTAGAAGCATCAGTCATCGGTAGCGATTCTATTTTAGATATAGCCGTAATCAAGATCAACAAAGAGGTGCATGGACTTAAACCTGCGAAACTTGGAAACAGTGCAGATATTATGCTTGGTGAAACAGTGATCGCAATCGGCAATCCATACGGATTAAATTCATCAGTTACAACGGGTGTCGTATCAAATGTTCGACGAGTTCTTATGGATGATATCGGCTACGCTATATTTATTCAAGTTGATGCATCTATCAATCCTGGAAACTCAGGAGGCCCACTTATTAATCTTGACGGCGAAGTGATAGGTATCAATACAGCTATTTACAGAGCAGGACAGGGGATAGGTTTCTCACTTCCTATAGATGTTGTGAAAACGATATTGCCAGAGTTTGAAAGACAATCAAAGATGTCTAAACGGTATACAGATTTTACTGTTAAAGAGAAGGTCTCGGCAAAAGATATTCCATATCTAGAGATATCAGGAATAGATAGAAGTTTAGATTCAAACTATGAAGGTGTTAATATTGGAGATCAGATAGTTATGATGGATAACATACCTATAAACAGTAAAAACGCTTATGAGTATATTCTTAAAACTTTCAAGATTGGGGATTCTATAGAGGTGTTTTTTGGAAAAGGCACAGATGAGGATATGGTTTTCACAAAAGCAGATGTAACAATTAGAGCGTTTCCAGACAATTATGGTTTAACAAACTTTAAAAATAAATATGGTATAACTTTTGAAAGCGATGACAAAAGAGTAACCGTGCTTAACAATATGGATAATAAATATATTATGACAAATGATATTATAGTTGGAGTAAACGATCAAGATATTCAATCATTAGAAGAGTTGAACGAGCTATTGAATGCTAATATCGGTGAGATTATCATTCTGCATATCGCACGAGATAATAAACTCTTCTCTCTACGCATTCAAACATAGAGTGTGTTTGGTGGTTTTATAGACTGAGTTGCTAGGTGAATAGATGATAGTCGAAGTTTGTAGCGAGGATTGGTAGTTGATATTTAATCTAAGTGGTTCGTCGAAGTTTGTAGCGAATATACTTAGAGCAAGTTAAACCCCTTTGTTATTGTAGAGTGAGTGGAGTGTAAGTCCACTGCGTGTTCATCGATTGTAGATACAAGGGAGTAATAGTCCACTGCGTGTTTGATACTGTAGATACAAGTGACTTATAGTTTAATGCGTTTTGAGATAGTAGGTAGAGCAGGGCATTGATATTATAAAAATTATAATAGTGCTAGTTTTACCATAAATAGATTATTTTGGGATATATTGTTTAATAGTATAGATTATGACCATATAAATACACATAAAAAAACCGTATCCACGATAAGTAGTTACGGTTATATTTTTTTAAATAATGTACAGCTCTGATTTAGGTAGGGATTAGCTATTGCTACTCAATTTAATTGCAGCATTGTATTTTAGAGTTAATCTAGAAACTTTTCTTGCAGCTTGATTTCTATGAATTTTGCCTAAACGTACAGTTTTGTTAATTGTACTAACAGCTTCTTTTACTAATGCTGCTAAGTTTGGATCGTTTGTAACAATCGCTTTATTAACTTTCTTAACAGTTGTTTTCATAAATGATTTGTTAGATTTGTTTCTGATTTTACGTTTTTCTGATTGTCTAATTCTCTTTTTAGCTGATAATGTATGTGCCACTTGCAACCCCACCTAAGTTAAATATTAATGTTAAGCTAGGAGTATACATTCCATTAAGCTTTCTGTCAATAAAATAATGTAAAAAATCTTTGCAATTTTCTTATTACTATTATATCATATACTTATTAATAATATATTTATTATCCGTTAATATTAATAAGTTGCTAATCATTGCAACAGATTGCTTAATTAATATCATAAGCATTTCTATATTATTAAGATACTGTTATTTAAAAATCTATACAAATGAGTTTAATTATATAATGACAGATAAGTCAAAAGAAGTTAGAAGGTTTTTTAATTTCACCTTTATCCCTATGTTTTTAAGACAAGTATATTTTACTTCCAAGTTCTTTTCAGCAAGAGGGTTATTGAACCATGCAGCGTCAGGTGCATATTATTTTATTATGTCAATTGTGCCGATCACGTTGGTATTATTCTATTTTCTAAATTTTTTCAATTTAGGTATCCATAATGTATTAGAAAATATAGTAAGTATTTTATCGCAAATCAACCCTGCGATTAATAAATCATTTTTTGAAAGTATAGGTTTATTTAACCCACCTCCGTTAGGCACAGTTAGTGTTATTAGTTTAATTGCGATTGCGTGGTCGTCTAAATATATATTATCAGGCATTAGAACGACATTTAAAATTATATTTGATGATGGTGAAAAACATCGTTTCCTAACAGATAGTTTAGTATCACTTATCACCATACCACTTATCATGTTATTAGCGTTTGTAGCGTTTATATCAGAAGTTGTGATTGATAAGCTATCATCTATATCTAATAAAGTTGGTGGTATATTTGATAATGAGTTTTTTAAAACGATAAAGTCGTCACTTATGGATAGCTCTATAATAGATAGTTTATTTGATAAGTTAAATCTTATAGGTGATATATCGTTTTTTGCGAACATATTTTTTATGTTTATATTGTCATATATGTTGTTTAAATATCTACCTATGATAAAAGTTAATAGATCAGATGTTTTATACGGATCGATATTGTTTACCATACTTATAACATTTTTGAATAAAGTATTAGTTAAAGTTATTCACGTTGCGACATATTATCTAGTTTATGGTATAATAAGTTCGGTTATCGTAATGTTATTTTGGATGCATCTGTTTTTTATATTTTTATATTTTTCGGCACAATTTATATATGTTAGAAATAGATACACATATCTTGAACTAATTGAGTACTTCATTGTTATAAAGAAGGGTAACGGTTCGTTTGTGAACAATCTTTTATTTAAGAATATATATCTTGCGATTTCAGATAAGGCGACTACAATTAATAGAGGCGTTGAGATCTTTTCAAAAGATGATGATGCAAATTATATGTATGTTATCTTAGATGGTGTTGTAGAGCTTGATATTGATGGCAGAAAAGTTGAACTATCTAAGGATGATTTTTTTGGTGAAGTTGCAGTGCTAGATAAAGGTGGATATAACTACAAAGCTTGTTCTGTAACAGATTGCAAAGTGTTCAAGATTGATCTTCCATTTTATAATAATCTAATATACCTTAATAAAGATTTTTCAAAGATAATATTAGAGTCGTTACTATTAAAAATGTCGCCATCTAAATAGTTGAAATTTGTTTCTTTTATATGCGTTATTATAATTGCTAATGTTGTTTGTTAAATCGCAGAAAGAATGTTTCTTTAATATGTTAAAGAGTTTATAAGTATTTTAATATAGTGTTACTATTTTCTATAAATTACTGTGTTTAAGGGGGATTATAGTGAAAAAAATCGGTGTTATGACAAGTGGTGGAGATAGTCCTGGGATGAACGCTGCAATACGTGCAGTTGTGCGTTGTGGTTTATATAGTGGATTAGAGGTATATGGAATAGAGTCAGGATATTCTGGTATGATTGATGGCAGAATAAAGTTAATGACTCATAGTGATGTGTCTAATATTCTAAGTCGTGGTGGTACGATACTTAGAAGTGCAAGAAGTATAGAGTTTACAACAGATGCAGGACAAGCAAAAGCTGTGAAAAACTTAAAAGATCATGGGATAGAGGGTTTAATTGTTATAGGTGGAGATGGATCTTTAACAGGTGCAAAACTTCTTCAAGATAAATATGGTATTAAATGTATGGGGATACCAGGTTCAATAGATAATGATTTATACGGTACAGATCTATCATTAGGAGTTGATACAGCATTAAATGTTATAACAAGCTCGATAGATATGATAAATAATACAGCGTCATCACATGGCAGAACCTTTATAATCGAGGTTATGGGACGTAATTGTGGATACTTAGCTGTAGTTGCAGGAATAGTTACAGGAGCAGATGCTGTTATGATTCCAGAAGTGCCACATAATATCAATGAAATTGGTGATATGTTTATCAATCGATATAAAGAAGGTAAGACAAGAAATATATTAATTCTTTCAGAAGGTGCAGGCAAAGCAGAAGAAGTTGCAGTTCAATTAGCAGAGTGTGGAGATTTTGATGCAAGGATCACTGTTTTAGGACATATTCAACGAGGAGGCACTCCAACGGCTACTGATAGATTATTAGGATCGCAGATGGGCATAGCAGCGGTTGAGGCACTTATTGAAGGCAAGTCTGGACTTATGACTGGATTTAAAGATAATACGATTGTACTTGTTGATTTTGATGAAGTTTTTAGTAACAAAGTTACGGTAAGTGACTCTGTTTGTAGACTTATGAAAAAATTAATATAAGAGAATTATATAATTAGGTTGGTTTAATAGTAGAAAGTATGATACATTATAAGAGGTATAGATATCTATATTGTATTTATTATATTAGAAAGAACTTGACTAGTTCTTGAATAAATGATAATCTGCATACTCCTGATTTTACGGGCTAATAGCTCAGCTTGGTTAGAGCAACCGGCTCATAACCGGTAGGTCCTAGGTTCAAGTCCTAGTTGGCCCATAAATTATCTTGTTGTTTGTTTCTTTATTCATTTTAGTTAGTTCTTTTACATGAGAGTGTATGACTGTAAAAATTAATGATATTGCAAAGTTTATTGAAAGAGAGTTTGCGGATATTCATAAGCAATCCAAATGGGACAATTCTGGATTGCAAATTTATTTAGGCGAAGAAATCAAAGTATCTAGACTACTGCTTAGTCTAGATATCACTGAAGACGTTATTGAAGAAGCGATACACACTGGGTGCGAGTTAATATTAACTCATCACCCTCTTTTTTTCCCAAAAATCTCAAATATTGATATAAATACAGCAATCGGCAGAAAGATTGTTAAAGCTATAAAAAACAATATATCTATTCTTTCATATCACACAAATATAGATGTAGCTGATGATTGTATCAACAGTTGTATAGCTCATAAATTGTCTGCTAAAGTTATTGAGAAACCATTGACGATAGAAGGCGAGGTTGAACGATATAAATTCTCTGTAAGCACTCCAGTTAGTTCATCAGATAAAGTTTTTAAAGCTGTAACAGAGGCTAATAGAAGTAAGATAGGCAACTATAGTGACGTTGCATCTTTAACTAATATTACTGGACGATTTACACCTGATGAAAAAGCAAATCCAACAATTGGCAAGTCATTAACACCTGTTGAGGTTGATGAGGTTAAGTTGGAGTGTGTCGTTGATAAAAGATATATGAATGATGTGATTTCTGCTGTGAAGAACTCTCATCCATATGAAGAGCCTGCGTATGATTTTATTAAGTTAGAGAGTGGACTTAGTTACGGTTTTGGATTGATTGCAGAGTTAGATAAAACCTACTCATTAGAAGATTTTATTAATTATTTAAAAGATAAGTTACATATAAAGAATATTAGTAGTAATATGAAAGAGCTTGAGCCGTTTAGTAAAATAGCGATATCATCAGGTTCTTCAGCATCAAGCTTTAAAGATTGTGTTAAGCACGGTATCAAAGTGCTTTTAACGGGTGATCTCAAACATCATGATGCTCTTGATGCAAGAGAGGCTGGTGTATGCATTATTGATATAACTCATCAATACTCAGAGTCGATCTATCTTGATAGATTGGCAGAAGTATTAAGAGATAAATTTAAAGTAGACGTTTTAATAAAAAGTGAAATAGAATCAATTATTTCATGGAGGTAAAAGAAAATGCAGGAAGTAATAGCTCATCTTGTAAAGCTTCAATCAATGGATAGTAGAATTGCAGAAATCAATTCAGTAGTAAGTAACACACCGTCACAAATGCAAGCTATCAAAGATCGGTTGGACAAAGCGATCAGTGGCCACAAAGTTATTGGAACAGCTTTAGAAACAAATAAGAAAGAGTATTTACAGTTAGAAAAAGATCTTAATGAAAGAAAAGAGTTGTTTGCTAATTCACAGAAAAAACTTATGACTGTGCAGAACAACAAAGAGTACCAATCTGTTCTACGTGAACAAGATAACTTGAAAAAAACTATCGATGATAGCGATAAAACATTAAAAGAAATGTTATCAGCTAATTACGGCTATGAATCTGAACTTGCGTCAATAACAGAGCTTAGAGATGGTTTAGAGTTAGAGTTAAGTGGTATTACTTCTGAGAAAAGAGAAGAAGATAAAGAGTTGCACGCAGAACTTGAAGTGTTAGTTAATGAGAGAGCTGAACAGGCAACAAAGATTAGTAAAGTTCAATTATCTAAATATGATAGAATTAGAGGATATAGAAAAAATATCGCTGTTGCAAAAGTTAAAAATGAAGTATGTAACGGTTGCTATATGCATCTACCTCCTCAATTATATGTTGATGTTAAAAAAGATGCGGCTATTTATTCTTGTCCGTATTGCCAAAGAATTTTATATTATCAAGAAGAAGAAGAAGTAAGTACGGAAGAATAGATTATGAGATATAAAGTTTATTCAGATGGTGCATCACGAGGTAATCCTGGGTTATCTGGATGTGGATTTATCGTATATGATGATCAAGACAATATCGTAAAAGAGAGTGCATTTCCGATCGGTTTATCTACTAATAATATAGCTGAATATACAGCTGTATTAGAGGCAGTTAAATATCTTGATTGTAATCACAAACCGTTTGAAGCAGATTTTTTTCTTGATTCAGAATTGATCGTGAAACAAGTTAATGGGCAGTATCGGGTAAAAGATAGCAAGCTTAAAGTTATATATTTAGAGATGATGAAGATACTATCTTCTGCTAATTATACTTTTGCTCACGTTAGACGTGAGAAGAATACAGTTGCTGATAAATTGTCTAATATCGGCTGTGATATGAATGATGCTATCTCATAAAGCGTTACTAATTATATCTAGTTGACGGTTATTGTTTATTTATACCTTATAATGTATTATAATCAGATTTAGTAATCAATTTAGTTATAGATTTTAGAGTAGGTGGTGAGTAGTTTTGCATAAACTTCTATATATTTTACTGCTATTTCTGCTAATTGCTTGTGATAAAAAACAGGTGATAGTGGAAGACCATGTAACAGAAAACATGTCGATATCATCTGTAGCAGAAGACGCAGATAACGGCTTTATTGCAGAAGGAAACGACTTTTTTATAAGAGGGGAATATAATACAGCTATAGAGTATTATGAAGGTGCGATGCAACTTAATAAAGCTGTATCACTTTATAATATCGGTGTTTCATACTATCTTTTAGGAAATCTTCGTGAGGCTGAGATAAACTTCAAAGAAGCTATCGCAACTGATCCTGGCTTCAATGAAGCTATCATGAACCTTGTTGCTGTTCTAGCTCAACAAGAAAGAGTTAACGAAGCAGAATTCTATCTAGAAAAAATCGTTGATACAACAAAATCATCAAGAGTATATATCGATATGGGTAACCTTTTATTAAAAAAAGGTGATACGTCAAGAGCGTTCTATTACTACAGTCTAGCAATAGATAAAGATCCTAACTCTAATTATGTAAAAAGCAATTATGCAAGTTTTCTGATAGGTATCGGTGAATACGATGAAGGTATACAACTGCTTGAACAGATAAGAGCTAGGGATTTTAACGACAATTATAATCTAGCAAACGCACTTTATAAAAAGGGTGATTCGGGTGGTGCTTATAACTATGGCGTTGAGGCACAATTCTCTCCATCTGCAACGAATGAAGGGTATAGCAAGCTTGCATATCTTTTCTACGATCTTGCAAGATATGATTCAGAGATTGAAGTTTTAAAAGTATTAATTTCAAGAGATCCAAATAAAGAAAATCGTATCCGACTCGTAACCAGTTATATAAACGCAGTTGAGTATCTAGATGCGTTAGATGAACTATCAAACTTAATCAAACTTTATCCAGACAATGTTTACTACAGTATTTTATATTACGACACACTTATTCTTGATATGAAGGTGAAAGAGGGTGGCGACTATATAAGAAAATTGTATAAAAAGTTTGGTGGCGATATGGCTCTATATTACTATACAAAACACCTAGCATTATTTGAGAATTTAGATAATGATTTAAAGAAAAGATTATTTATTAAACGTAACTCTGAGTGGTTAAATCTTGCACGAACAGTATACTCTTTAAGAGAGGGAAATATTAAAGCTGCACAGAAATATATCTCTCATGTAACTCCAAATATAGGACATGATTACTATTCATATAGTGCTTATATTAATATAGTTGAAAAGAATTTCAAAGCAGCAGATAAGTTTGCTTTACAGATGGATAAAACTCGTCCAGATACATTTTGGTATAGAACAGTAATCGGTTGGAACCTTGGACAATCAGATGTTATTGTAGATCTAGCTGAAGAGTTTCGTGATAACAAAGATGTGTTTTTACGATCACCTAAGTTAACTTTTTCGTTAATACCTCAATTAGAGGACATGAACTACACCTATAAATTTGATGGAAAAGGTATCGATATTGCATCGATGATGGCATTCCCCGTATTTATAAGTCCAGATGCTCTTGTTCAATTTCTTGCTATGAGTGGTGAGTCGTTAAGCATGCAAGAAAAAAATGCAGTTATTGCAAATATTGAGGCTGTGAAGAGAAATAATGAGGGTGTTGATGCTTTTGGAAAATATGATTTTGATAAAGCGATAAGAAAGTTTAAAGAAGCTACAAAAGTTATCTCAGCTAATCCGAATATATCATATAATTTAGGTTTAGCTTACTTTAATTTAGGAGATAATTTAAACGCATTAGAATTTTTTGAAAAAGCTATCATACAAGATAAATCACTTGCAGCACCATATGTTGGATTAGGGTTTGTAGAGAACAGATTTAAGAATAGTATAACATCAGGGATCAATCTAACTTTAGCTGAAGAAACTGCAAGCGGTCATTTATATGCTTCTCCTAAAGATCGTTTAGAGAACAGTAGGATAGT
>CAMRCY010000002.1 GCA_947041165.1 uncultured Deferribacteraceae bacterium
CTAACCGTGCCAACTGCCTAACCGTGCAAACTGCCTAACCGTGCCAACTGCCTAACCGTGCAAACTGCCTAACCGTGCCAACTGCCTAACCGTGCAAACTGCCTAACCGTGCCAACTGCCTAATCGTGCCAACTGCCCAACCGTGCCAACTGCCTAATCGTGCCAACTTGCCCAACCGTGCCAACTTGCCCAACCGTGCCAACTGCCTAATCGTGCCAACTGCCTAATCGTGCCAACTTGCCTAACCGTGCCAACTGCCTAACCGTGCCAACTGCCCAACCGTGCCAACTGCCTAACAATATAAGTCAACTAGTCTAGTTTTTTTAGATCTTCTACCGTAGAGATATTAAAAACCTCTACATCACTATCTATTTTTTTAACAAGCCCTGTTAATACCGAACCTGAACCGATCTCTATAAATCTTTTTACACCTAATGATCGCATCTTCTGAACTGATTCCGTCCATCTAACTGATCCTGAAACTTGTCTAACTAAACCTTCAAATACTTTAGCTGAACTTGTTACCTCTTCTGCATCAACATTATTTATTATAGGTGTTGTTAAATCACTTATGACAATATCTTTAAGATATTTTTCCATATTGATTTTTGCAGGCTCCATCAACGAACAATGAAACGGTGCTGATACTGGTAACGATATAACTCGTTTTGCTCCAGCTTTTTTTGCCGTTTCTATAAATCTTTCTTTTGCTGATGCATGTCCTGCTACAACTACTTGTCCATCACAGTTAAAGTTTGCAACCTCTATAATTGAGTTGTCCTCAGACACATGTTCACAAACTGCAATAACATCAACATCTCGCATTCCTAAAACAGCCATCATAACGCCATGCCCTGATGGAACTGCTGTTTGCATAAATTTGCCTCTGTTGTGAACTGCAATAACAGTATCTTCAAAACACATTCCGCCTGCAACTGTTACTGCTGTATATTCACCTAACGAATGTCCTGCAAAATATGATGGAGATATTCTATGAGATATTGCACTCCAAATTACCATAGATACAGTTAATAATGCCGGTTGAGTGTTCGCCGTTAAACGAAGCTCATCATCACTACCATTGAAAATAATATCTGTGATTGAATAACCTAAAGCCTTATCGGCTCTCTCAAACAAAGTCTTAGACTCATCAAATGAATTATAAAAATCAAAACCCATCTTAAGCTGTTGAGAACCTTGACCTGGAAAAATTATCGCCGTTGACATATTATTCCTTTATCCCTTATTCCTTTAATATGTAGGTGTATATCAATAATGATAAAACCTATACCCCTATTTAATAAAATAATGACCAACATTATAACAAATATTATCGTATTAGCAAATACATATTATCATATGTCTAGTATTCGCAAATACATATTGTCATATGTTTAGTATTAACAAATACATATTGTCATATATCTAGTATTTGCAAATATATGCAAACACAACTGTTATAATAGAAAGAAACTCTCTATAGACTTTTTAAGCCCTCAATAATCGCACTATTCATCTTATTTAAAACAGCCTCACGTGCAACACGGATACCGTTTGTTATTGCAACCTGATTTGATCCACCATGTCCGATAATACATACACCGTTTACACCTAATAATGGTGCTCCACCGTATACTGAACTATCACCTTTTGCTTTCACATTATGAAAAACATCTTTAAGTAGAAGTGCTCCGATCTTTGCTCTGAATGATTTACCGATCTCTTCTTTAAGAGATTTGAAAATCATACCTACAACAGATTGAGTAACTTTGATCGTGATGTTTCCAACATACCCATCACTAATAACTACATCAGCTTCACCCTTATAAAGAATTTTAGCCTCAATGTTACCAACAAAATTGATACACTTTAAATCTCTTAAAAGTGGAAATGTGCTCTTTGTAAGCGCGTCGCCCTTACCCTCTTCTTCACCGTTAGATAACAAGCCAACAGATGGATTAGATATATTTAGAACTCTATTGGCGTAAGCCGAACCCATTATTGCAAATGTTACAAGGTGTTCTGGTTTACAATCAACATTAGCTCCGATATCTAACATAAAAAACTTATCTCGGCTACCTGATGCAGGAAGTACTGATCCTATCGCTGGACGTGAAATACCTTCAAGCATTCCTAACGTAACCATAGCCACAGCCATAATAGCGCCTGAATTACCAGCTGAAAAAAATGCGTCTGCTTTACCCTCTTTAACAAGTTTTAAGCCCAAATGCATCGAAGATCGTCTTTTGCCTCTGACAATTTCTGATGGAACATCATCCATAAGAATAACCTCGTCAGCGTGCATAACAGATAACCTAGGATGAGATTTTGCACCTATACTTCCAAGTTCACGCATTACAATATCTTTATTGCCTATAAGTGTTATCTTTATATCTGAATATTTCATCAGTGCATCGACTACTCCTCTAACAACTACAGAGGGAGCGTAATCACCACCCATCGCATCAACTGATATCATCATAGCGAAAAACCTCCACAGATTTTTAAACCTCTGTCATACCTTTTATCACTTGTCTTCCATTGTACGATCCACATGCTCTGCAAAGTGCGTGAGCTAATTTCAACTCTCCACATTTAGAACATTTAACACTGTTTAATGTCGCTGCTCTGTGATGTGATCTTCTCATCTTAATTCTACTTTTTGTTACCTTATGCTTCGGTCCTGCCATCTCAAACTCCTTAGTGTTCTACTAATATTATATATTGTAATATATACGAATATATCTAATCGAACTATCATTTTAAATTAATGTATTAAACATACATTAATAATTTATTCCATCACACTCTTCACTACATAACTTTTTACCTGGTGTTAAAAGTAACACCTCTTCTCGTAAAAACTCATCTATATCAAAATGATCGATAGCTGTAACATATACATCTATCTCTTCATCTGTCAATCCATCACTCTCAACAACATCACTAACTATCTCTACATTAGATATAACTTGTGATATCGTAGCTTCTCCTACAACCGTTGCACTCTCTAAACATCTATCACATTTAGAGGTTAACGAATAAGATAAATCGCCACTCAAAATATATTGTTTGCCAACCTTTTCAAGTCTACCTTTAAACTCTTTTACATGATAAAGATCTGAAGATTCTTCAAATTCAAAAGATCTATCTATCTCTGCAACATTGTTTTTAATTAAATCATACCTTATTTTCAAAACAAACCTCTATAAAACTAACGAAATATATTTAGCAATCTAAAATAAGTCTGTTAGTTTATCATAATTTACAAATAAATAAAGAAATTTATTTATTTTGTCTATATATGATGCTATTTGCATGTCCATCTAAGCCTTCGTCTGAGGCTAATCTTATAACATCTTTTGATGCAAAATCAAACTCTTCTTTACTATAACATATAATAGACGAACGCTTAATAAAATCGTAAGTTCCTAGCGGTGAGAAAAATCTTGCACTACCACCTGTTGGTAATACATGGTTAGGTCCTGCATAATAATCACCTATAACCTCAGGAGAATACTCTCCCATAAATATAGCACCTGCATGCTTAATCTTAGGCAAAAACTCCATAGGAGATTTGATGTATAACTCTAAATGTTCTGGTGCAAATGAATTAGATATCTCAGCTGCCTCATCAAGGGTATCAACTAACACAATCGCTCCATAATTATCTAACGATTTCTGAGCAATCTCTTTTCTTGGCAATAGAGCTAACTGTCTTTTAAGCTCCACTAAAACCTTTTCTGCTAAATCTTTAGAGTTAGTAACAGTAACCGATGCCGCAAGCTCATCATGCTCTGCTTGTGATAACATATCTGCTGCAACCCTCGCTGGATTTGCATACTTATCTGCTATTATCAAGATCTCACTAGGCCCTGCTATCATATCAATATCCACTAATCCAAATACTGATTTTTTAGCAAGCGCTACATATATATTGCCTGGACCTACTATCTTATCAACCTTCTTAATACTATCCGTTCCATAAGCTAATGCTCCGATCGCTTGAGCACCACCAACCTTATAAATCTCTGTCACACCTGCAATTTTTGCAGCAAGTAGAACTTTAGGATTTATATATCCATCAACCGCAGGAGTAACCATTGCGATCTCTTTCACACCTGCAACCTTAGCAGGTAGAGCGTTCATTAATACAGATGAAAAGTATGAAGCTTTGCCACCTGGAACATAAATACCTACCCTTTCAATAGGCGTAACTCGTTGTCCTAAAATAGATCCATTAGACGTTTCAATATTCCAACTCTTCTCTATTTGATATGAGTGAAACGATAGTATGTTATCTCTCGCTCTTGATAACGCTTCTAGGAACTCTTTATCAACAGTTGCGACAGCTTCATCAATTTCTTTATCTGTTACACGAACAGTATTTGCATCTAAATCCAATCTATCAAACTTTGAAGTGTATGAAAATAAAGCCTCATCACCTAAAGTTTTAACATCATTTAAAATCGTCTTAACTGTTTCTTCATACTGAGAGTTTGACGACTCATTTCTATTTTTTATCTCATCTAATCTTTTATCTGTTTTACTTATTATCATCGTTACTACTCTCTAATAAATATCTATTATTTAAATTTTTTATTGATATCGCTGTGAAGATAGATAGATCATTTATAAAATCAAAATTTTTCTCTAACACAAATCGTTTATCATCTAAACTATACATGCCAACTGCACCTATAATATCTTTATCACGTTTTATAGGTGAAAGAATATATGAATAATCACCATCTATCACTTTAAAATCTTCGTGAATTGATGCATCAGCTTTACCATTATATATTCTTTTCTCTAAAAATGTATATCTAAAAGCATCTGCTGAAACAATTTTCACTCTCGCTATATCATCAGCTACACTATTTAAAATCTCATAACTATCTTCTTTAAAAAATATTACAGCTTTATCCAGATTAAAAATCTCTTCAAGATATTTTAACGCCGTATCTGAAATCTCTAAAACAGTGTCCGATACAAGTAATGAAAAACCAACTATCCTAAAACCTTTGTAGATAGATTCGTTCTTGCGTACCATAGATACCATACTTTTTAACTCTTGTTTTAACTCATAATTCTCTTTCAAGATATCATTCATTTTAGCCATATTTTATATCTCTCCCCAATTGATCCCTACGTAACTGTTCACTATTAAAGGGATATCAAGCGATATAATATTCTGCATTATATCTATAACTTTTAACTCAAACTCTGCAACCAAACTATCGTTCACTTCAAATATTAATTCATCATGAATCTGTAAAAGTGGTCTGACATCTAAGTTGTTTTCAATAATATATTTATCAATCTCAACCATAGCTAACTTAATTATATCAGCAGCTGAACCTTGTATCACAGCGTTTAACGCCATACGAACTGCTCTTGATTTAACAGTGAAATTTCGATCGTTAATTCCGTGAATATACCTTTTTCTCTTCAGTATTGTCTCGCAATAACCTCTCTCTTCAGCCTCTTTTATAATCGTATCTTTATATGCCTTAACTTGATTGTAACTATCATAATATCTATCAATAAATTTAGTAGCATCTGCAACCGATATATCTATCTCTTTCGATAAACCGAAAGCCGACTGTCCATATAGCACTCCAAAATTAACAACTTTAGCCGTGCGTCTTGCTCTATCACTTACCTCTTCATCACTCGATAAATTGTAAATTCCTCGTGCAGTTAAATCATGGATATCTAAACCATCTCTAAATGCAAGTTGTAAATTATCATCCTTTGATAGATGTGCCAAAACTCGAAGTTCAATCTGTGAGTAATCAAACGATAATAATTTATATCCATCAATAGATACAAACGCAGATCTGATCGCTGTTCCATATTCGCCTGTTGCAGGAATGTTCTGCATATTAGGTTGAACAGATGAGAGCCTGCCTGTTGCCGTTCCTGTTTGTTTAAAAATTGTGTGTATTCTGCCATCTTCTTCTACAAACTCTAATAGGCTTGATGTGTAGGTTGAAATTAATTTATTCAACTCTCTATATTTTAAAATATTATCTATAAGTGGTGAGTAAACAGGATTTAAATATTTCAACTCTTTTAAAGTTTCAACATCTGTTGAGTTACTTTTTCTAACTCGTTTCAACAGTAGCTCTTCATATAAATAAACAGCAAGCTGTTTAGGAGAATTTAGATTTATATCATCGCCTGTTTCAGATTTGATCGCTTCAATTAATATATCTAACTCAACTTGTAACTTCGCCTCTAACGATATAATAATCTCTTGATCTACTTTTATTCCGTTAACTTCCATCCTTGCAAGTACTAAAGCAACCTCTAATTCTAAATCATAATATAGATCGCTTAAACCATCATCGGTTTTAAATTTCTCATTTATTAAATCTAATTTACTTACGATTTTTACAAAAAAGATCTCCTTATCTTCACTCTTCTTAGTGGTTAATCCACCCTCATCTGCATCTATTAGATATGTTACTAATAATATATCTATAACCTTAGATGCTATAAAATCAGGATACTTTTTGATGATAGATTTTATATCGTAACAGTACTCTGTTGTGATATCTAAATCATTCGTTAATCTATAATTACGCTCGGAAGCTAAATAGATTTCATCTTCATAAAATATCGTAACAGTTGGTGTGAAATCATCTAACATCACAAGAGGTTCAAAATCGTTTTTAATCTCTATATTTATACTTTCGTTAGATTTGATCAACTTTTCAAGATGTCTTTTGAGTCCATATTTTTCATATAATGGAACTAAACATTCAACATCTAAAGAATTGATAACTCTCTCAAAATTTTCAATATATTTTAATTGCACAAGCTCTTTAGAAAGATATGCCATCTCTTTATCAGCTATCAGTTTATCTTTAAGTTTGCCTGCAACTGATTCAACATTTAAATAAATATTATCTAATGTTTTATACTCGCTTAATAGTTTTTTAGCAGTAACAAGTCCAACACCTTTGACGCCTGGAATATTATCTGAACTATCCCCTGCTAACGCTAACATATCTTGAATATCTTCTGGATAGAGTTCAAACTTTTCATGAACTTTATCCCTATCCATAACTATATTGCTCTTATAGTCGTATATAAAAACTCTGTCATTAACTAACTGATGTAGATCTTTATCTTTGCTCACTATATATACTTTAGATGTGAGATCATTAGGTGTTTCTGATTTCGATGTAAGATCTTTTGCAAGCGTGCTTATCACATCATCAGCCTCATATCCATCTATAACATATTGCTCTAAACCCATTAGTGGAATAATGCTTTGCAAAATCCCCATTTGGATAACAAGATCATCTGGCATAGACTCTCTTGTTGCTTTATATTCAGCGAGCATATCGTGTCGATAATTTTTAACCTTAGAGTCAAAAACAACGATGACATTAGTTACACCTTCAAGTTTTCTTAACTTATCCACAACCGCTAAAAACATATGAAGAACCCCTGTTGGAGTGTCATCAACTTTTAATGGAGGTGCACCATAAAACATTCTGTATGCAACAGAATGTCCATCTATAACTACTGTTATCTCATCTGACATCTTACTTTATCTCTCTTTTACAAACTAACTGACTGCAACTTTTACGACTGAATTATTTAATATTATTTATATAAAATTTACTGAATTAATTATATAAATTTCTACAAACTTAATTACTACTCTATTGTGATATTATGAATCAGCAAACTTACCACTTCGTAATTTTGAACCTGTTCGCAACTTTTACAACTTTATAAATTTTAACAAACTGACTAAGCCTAATTTACACGAACTGACTAAGCTTAATTTGCACAAACTGACTATGCCTAATTTGCACAAACTGACTAAGCCTAATTTGTACAAACATGTAAACATTGTCAATTTTGCTAACTTACCAAACTTAGTCAACTCAACAAACTATCTATTCATAATTTTTACGAACATACAAATATAGTCAATTTATATAACTCACCAAACCTAGCCCACAAACTATTTTGTAGGTGTAAGCCATTTGCTATATCTTCTATTACTACCGCTTACAACGCCAAAATATGCACTTTGTATTTTTTTAGTTATAGCCCCTATTGAACCTGTTCCTAGTAATCTGTTATCCAACATACTAATAGGAGTGATCTCTGCAGCTGTGCCTGTGAAAAATGCCTCATCTGCTACATATATATCATCACGAGTAAATAACTGCTCTTTCACTGTATAATTTAAATCTTTTGCGATCTCTAAAACTGTATCTCTTGTTATCCCTTTTAATACTGATGTTAACGGAGTTGTAATAAGTACACCATCTTTGATAATAAAAATGTTCTCTCCAGTACCTTCAGCAACATAACCCTCTGTATCAAGAAATAATGCCTCATCGTATCCAGATATATTAGCTTCACGTTTTGCCAACACAGATGTTACATAGTTTCCACAAGTTTTTGATCTGATTGGAATAGAGTTAACATTAAATCTTGTGTATGATGAAGTTTTAACTTTGATACCTCTTGATAACGCCTCATCACCTAAATATGCTCCCCAGTTCCAAGCAGCTATTATAACCTCAATAGGATATGCATCGGTTGTAGCAATACCTAAACCACCATCACCTAATGTGATAATAGGACGGATATAACACTCTTCTAAATTATTAGCATTGATAGTTTCAAGAACGGCAGACATTAACTCTGATACAGTATATTTCTGTCTCATCATCATTATTTTTGCAGAATCTAAAAGACGCTTAATATGTTCCTCTAATCTAAATACCGCCGCACCCTTTGAAGTTTTATAACATCTAATTCCTTCAAATACACCTGTACCATAATGTAATCCATGAGATAAAACAGATACCTTAGCATTTTCACGTTCAACTAATTCTCCGTTCATCCATATAACACCATCATTCGTAACTGACATAGCAACTCTCCAAAAATAATATTTTAAAAAAATCTATAAATTCATAATCATAATTATATTCAATATCTATTAATTAATATATACCAAAAATCAAAACATAAAATTATCCACTAAATAACATTTATATTAATAAGGTTTCTCTTCTTTTAAAGGTCTTAACATAAGATCTCTAATCGAACCTTTCACATCTTTCTTCTCATATATAATCTTATACACTTCTTCACAGATAGGCATTTCAACCCCTCTCTCCGTTGCTGCAAAATACACAGCTTTTGATGTAGGAACGCCTTCTGCGATCATCTTCATGCTGCCTGTAATCTCATCAATACTTAAACCTTGTGCAAGTTTTTGCCCAACTTGATTGTTGCGTGACTCATCACCACTACAAGTTAAAACTAGATCTCCTAAACCTGATAATCCGATAAAAGTTTCACGCTTTGCACCATATATCAAGCCAAATCTTGTGATCTCAGCTAGCCCTCTTGTGATAATCGCAGCCTTAGTATTGCTACCAAGTTTTAACCCGTCTGCTATTCCTGATGCAATAGCGATTACATTCTTAACCGATCCACCAACCTCTAAACCGATCATATCTTCTGATGTGTATGTTCGAAAATAATCTGTCGATAAAGCTTCTTGCCACGATTTAGCAAGTGCTGATGAAAATGATGCGATAGTTGTAACGGTTGGACGCTTCATTGCAAGCTCTTTAGCAAATGATGGACCTGATAAAACAGAATATTTTGCAGTGCAAACATCTTTCAACACATCTAACATAAGTTGACCCGTTGATATCTCAATGCCTTTTGTTGCAATTAATATTGATTTTGTTTCTAAAGTTTTACGATATTTCTCTGCAACTTCTCTTGTAAATTGCGATGGGATAGCCCAAATAAAGTTAGGGATATTGCTCTCTAGCAAGTCATCCATACTCTTAGCTCGTAAAGTTGTTGGAAGTTTAATATCTGGCAGAAAAAGAGGATTAACATGATCATTTTCAATACTATTAACTATCTCTTTCTCTCTAGCAAAGATAGTTACATGATTATTATTTTCCGCAGCTAATATCGCAAGAGCAGTACCAAAGCTTCCCGATCCTATAACCCCTATTTCCATAATAATTGTACCCCTTTAAATTTAGACATAAACACACTAGATAAACTAGAATATTATCATTATATCTACTTTTAATCAAGTAGCAAATAGGATAAATAATTAATCATAATAAACAGATAAGATACATACACTTGTTAAGTCTACATATCTTTAAAGTGACAAATAAATAATTATATAAAACAGATGTAATAGACACACTTGTTAAGTCTACATATCTTTAAAGTGACAAATAAATAATTATATAAAACAGATGTAATAGACACACTTGTTAAGATTGTTTATCTTAATACTGATAATTAATTTATAGTTGAAAATTGATAAAACAGGTACTAATATTAAGATTATTTATCTTCAAACATATCCTTTACTGTTCTGTCTACCACAAGAATAGATCCACCCATTGGCACAAAATAATGTGTTTCATCTTTACCAACAAAAAAGTAGCGTGTGTATGATTTTTTAGCAAGCTTGATACTTATTGAACCCTCTGGTTTTGGTGATAATTTTATTTTATCATCAACGATAGCTGATGCTCTGATACTTATAATCTCATCAATAATTTCTCTTCCTTTATCCTCTAACAACATATTGCCACGCAGAAGCCAACCGTTACTCTGCTTAGATATAAGGTACATTGAGTTATTGAAAACACTCTCAACCGATTTCACATCTTCGTAACTAACATTAAATATATTTAAGTTTACAAAATCTTCTGCCGAATTAGGAAAATGTGCTCTTATTGAATTACTCACCATAATAACATCATTATCACTGCTTTCAACATTTGCATAAACCATTTCACAGCCTTCAACATCGTTACCAAAATTGATAATAATAGGTTTATTGCCGTAAAAAATCTCTATAGATTGGTGTTTGCCGATACCATATTTTAACTCATCTTTTGCATTAGATATTCTATCAACAACAACTAAATCACTCAACCTTACTATCAATTTAACAATAGCTGATTGATCTGCATTCCATACAGCAGGAACAACAATTTTCCACGCATTATCACCACTACGTTCAGCTTCGATCACGACTTTACCACAAGAATATTTTAAATATTTTGATGTTGTCGGATCTTTATATATTAATTTCTTAAAAACTTTATCTTTTATTTTACGGTAAGGGAAAAAATAAGCACCAATCATTATAACTAAAAATAACATAAGATATACATATGTCGAATTCATAAACTGCTCCATATCCATTTCGTTAATGGATAAAATTATAAATTAAATTCTATATCATACAGATAATAATATATCTGTCCAAGCGATATAGATGAATCATTAGTAGGAATTACATTATTCCTATAAACCATTAAATCTCTTTCTTCAAGAGTTTTAGTAATACCATTTAAGAGTATCTTGTTTTGGAAAACACCACCCGATAAAGATATATGTTTTACGCCACTCTCTTGTGATAAATTTATTAAAATATCTGCTACCACTTTAATAAAACCGTTATGAAATTTTGCTGATATAACGGATATTAACTCTCCGTCATAAAGATCAGATATCAACTTATTAAAAACATCTTTAAAATCTAACACGCCATCATCTGTCGTAAAATGATAATACCCTTGCTCGCTCTTATCTACAATAGATTCAAGTTTTATAGCAAGTGAGCCTTCATACTCATTATCTCTTTCACACAGAAGAAGTGAGCCTACTGCCTCAAATAATCTTCCAACTGATGAGGTATATATACTATTTATATATTTATCGGATATTTGCTTTACTATATTAATCTCGTTATCACTCAAGCTTAACCTTTCTTTTAAAAGAGAGTCTGCTGTAACTAATAAATTCATACTGGAAAGGTATGATATCAACATCATATACGGTGATTTAACTGATGCATCCATAGATGGCTGGGTATACTTTTTAAGTGAAAAAACTCTTGAAATTTTACGATCAATCTTTAAAAAGAATTCTCCACCCCAAGCAAGATTATCTAACCCTAAACCGAAACCATCAAGAACAACTCCTATCGAGTCACCGACATATTTATGTTCTGCTAACACAGATAAAAAGTGTGCGACATGATGTTGAACTTTAACAACATTAACCGATAAATCTTTAGCAATCTTATCTGCATATTTTGAGGACATGAAGCCATCGTGACAATCTCTCACTATAACTTCTGGTTTTATGCCTAACACTGATGATAGCTTTTTGTACGTTTCATCGAAATAATCATATGTCGCAATACTCTCTAAATCACCTATATATTGTGATAAAAAAGCGTACCCATTTTTATATAACGCTAAAGTGGATTTAAGATCTGCACCTACTGCAAAAATATCTGTGTCAATTATCTTATCAAAATCAATCGGGTATGGAGCATACGATCTTGATCTTCTTATAAATTGATAACCATCATCTAACGATGCTATCACTGAATCATCAAGCCTAGTATGTATAACTCGATTGTGATCTAAAAATATATCGGTGAAATTTGATAGTTTTTTCATAGCCTCATTAATATCTGATATCACAGGCTCATCACCGATATTAGCCGATGTTGCTATTAAAAAATCTGAGTTATAAAAATTGAAAAGAAGTTTGTGTAAAGGAGTGTAGGCGATCATTATACCTAAACTATTATTACCGTTTTCAATATGCTGATGAACGCCTGCAAGATCGCTAGAATTATTATTACTTTCAGCGTTGTCATTGTCATTGTAATTGTCATTGTCATTGTCATTGTCATTGCAATTCTTATTGTTGTCTGCACCACTTAGATTGTGAAAACTATTATTATCCTCGGCACTACTATTCTCATTTACACAATCACCAAAACAAATAGGATTTACAAATTTAGATATGCCAAGTTTCTCAAAATCAATATTATTTAAAATCACAATCGGAGCTTCCCCCGAGGTCAACAACTCTCTTTCAACAGTCGATATATTTTCAACATATTTATCTATAACCGAGATATCACGAACCATCACTGCGAACGGTTTTGTTGGACGTTTTTTTAACTCTCTCAATTTAAGAATAGCTTCATCATTATAAGCTGATAGAATAAAATGAAATCCAGATAAACCTTTTATCGCAACTATCTCACCGTTATTAATTCTCTCTGCTGTTCTCTTAATCGCTAATTTATTATCAGTTATAACATCATTACCATCGTATAAAGTTAGTGAAGGACCACAATCTGCACAAGCATTCGGCTCTGCATGAAAACGTCTACTATCACTATCTTCATACTCATCTCTACATTTATCGCATAATATAAAATCAGACATAGTAGTATTAGATCTATCGTACGGTATAGATTTTATTATTGAATATCGAGGGCCACAATTTGTACAGTTTGTAAATGGATATAGATAACGTCTATTGCTACTATCAAAAATATCCTGCTCGCACTCTTTACATATTGCAAGATCAGGAGAGATCAATGTTAGACCTTCGGTGACATCACTTTTGAGAATTGAAAACCCTTCAAATATTTCATTCTCTATCTCTGAACTCTCAATAGATTTGATAACTGCATTGATAGGTTTATTGACTTTTATATAACCGACAAAATCTTCGGCTGTGTGAATGCTCTCAACATTTAGAGCGATCTCTAAACCGATTGAAGAGTTTTTAACGTAACCGTTTAACACAAATCTGTCTGCACTTCTTTTGATAAAAGGTCTAAAGCCGACGCCTTGAACAACTCCTTTAACAACGATCCTACACGTTATCATCTCTTCCAAAACCATGTGGTGAAGATAATTATTAATGTGTAAAATTCTAATCTACCTAGTAACATAAAAAAAGATAAAACATATTTAAGATACGCTGGATAAAATGAATAATTGTCGGTAGGACCAACGTCACCGAAGCCAGGACCGATATTACAAATCGTCGCAACAGATGTTGATAACGCCGTTATTAAATCTACATTTGCAGATGAAACAATAACCGTTAATGTTAAGAATGAAAGCATGTAAAGAACAAATATACCCGTTGCTGCATGAGTAACATTGTTCTTAATAGGAGCACCATTTAATCTTAATGTGAAAACCCCTGATGGATGTAGTAAATATTTTATCTCATGTGCGGCTTGTTTAGATAATATAACGTGCCTCATTATCTTGATACCACCTGTTGTTGATCCAGATGATGCTCCGATAAACATAACTATAAATAGTAACGATTGTGAGAAGGCTGGCCATAATTCATAATTCTCTGTTGCAAAACCTGTTGTTGTTAAAATAGAAACTACATGGAACATAGCGAAACGAAATGTATCTAAGGCTGAATGTGCAAATTGTGCGTAACTTGCTGAATTGTAATTAATGACAGCAATCATCGTTGAGATAAATAAAACTATACCTATATAAACTTTAAACTCGGTATCTATTTTCAAGTAATTAAATTTGCCTGTTATAAATCTTATAATTAATACAAAATTCATCCCACCAAAAAACATTAATGCAATCGTAACCCAATCTATATATTCAGACTTAAATGCACCGACTGATGCATTCTTTGTTGATAATCCTGATGTTGAAATTGATGATGATGAGTGAGTAAAAGCATCTAATATATTCATGCCACCAAACATATAAAGAACCGTTCCAATAAGCGTTAACCCAACATATAAAAACCATAAATATTTCGCAGTATCTCCAATTCTTGGAGTTAACTTATCACCTTTAACACCAGTTGTTTCAGCCTTCATCATCTTCATGCTACCAACACCTACGATAGGTAGAATAGCAACAGCTAAGACTATAATTCCGCCTCCACCAAACCAGTGAGTTAAAGATCTCCAAAAAAGTATAGAGCTAGGTAACACTTCAATATCTTTTAATATAGATGAACCAGTTGTTGTAAATCCTGAAACTGACTCAAATAATGCGTCATGAAATGCTGGAATTGAACCTGAAAAATAATATGGTAAAGCACCTAATGTACATACAGTTATCCATATTAATGATACTAATAGAAAACCAGTTCTGACAGATTGTTGATAATCTCTCTGTCTTGATCTTGATAAAATAAATGATATTGTGGCTATCACACCTGATATAATTGATGTTATTAAAAAACCACGAAAAGCTAAAAACTCTCCAAGTACGTAGGCTATAATACCACAGATTAATATTGCTATACTCTGTATCGCAGATACCATTGATATAGGTTTAAGTATTGTTGATATTTGTTTCATTATTTATACTAATTCGACAAGAAATCTTCAAACTCTTCAAGCGAGTTTGTCGTAACAAACGCAATTAAAGAATCCTCAGCTCTTATTACATAATTTCCAGATGGGATTATCGTTGAGTGTCCACGCTGAATTGCAACTATTAAACAGTTGTTAGGAAATTTTATATCTATTAATGTTTTGCCATCTAACTCTGAATTCTTACTAACTGTAAACTCGATAGCCTCAGCTTTACCCTCAAAAACAGTATAAACATTTTTAACATTACCTTTACGGATAAATCTTAATATCGCATCAACTGATGATAGTTTTGGAGTAACACAACTATCCACTCCTAAACTTGTAGCAAGGTTTACATAGTTCTGTCTATTGATTAATGCAATAGAATGTTTCACACCGTTCTTCTTTGCATATATTGCTGCTAATATATTTAACTCTTCATTTAATGTTGTTGTAACTATCACATCTGCTGAGCCTAAATTTTCTTCGTTGAATGTTACGTCATCTGATATATCTCCGTTGATCACCATTACATCTTCAAATAACGCAACAAGCTCTTTACACTTATCATGATCTTTCTCAATAAGTAAAATCTCTCGCCCCTGTTCTAATAGTAAGCCGACAACGTGCCTACCTATAACTCCACCACCTACGATTATCACTTTACGAATTTTAGCTAATTTCTTACCAGTCTTTGTAAGTATTTTATTGAACGTGTTAGATAGCGATACCATATATATATGATCAGACTCTAATATCACAAAATCACCTGATGGGATTAAAACTTCCTCATCTCTATATACTCCAGCTATTATGAAATTTTCTCTAATCTCTAAACGGATATCTTTAAGTGTTTTGTTTGCAAAAAATGAATCTTTATCAACATAGAAATCCCTAAGCTGTGCTCTTGTGCCATTAAATGCAAACACTCCACTTACAGCTCCTAAATCAACAGTTTCTGCGATCTCATAAGATGCTTCAACCTCAGGGTTAACGATGTAATCTATACCTATTGATGAACGATTGAAAATATCTGATTTCGCATATCCAACATTTCTAACCCTTGCAATCTTTACAGGGATATTATATTCAGATGATGCAACAAAACATGAAACCATGTTCACTTCATCTATACTCGTTGCTGCAATAAATATATCTGCATTCTCAATACCAGCAGATTCAAGCACTGCAACATTTGTGCCCTCACCTAAGATCACTAAACAATCAAGTAGATCGTTAGCCTTTTGAACTCGCTCAGGATCTTTCTCAATTATCACAACATCTTTACGTTCGCTTATTAGCTGAGAGGCGATATTAATACCAACTTCTCCAGCGCCAACTATAACTATCTTCATATTTTTGATATACACCATTTAAAAAAATTATTGCGATAAATTATAGAATTAACCACATCTATAAACCTATCAATATATATATTAAATCCATCTACTAGAGTAAACACATCTACTAGCAGTAAACATATCTACTTGAGCAAACACACCTACTAGACTAAATCCATCTACTAGGGTAAACATATCTACTAGGGTAAACACATCTACTAGATTAAATCCACCTACTAGTAGTAAATAAACTTTATAACGATACTATCTCTCACATATCTATAAAGATATAGCTACTATAAAAACGCAACTGGTAGTTTAACATTTTCACTCACGCCATACTTTTTAAATATAGAAGAGATCTCCTCTATACTATAACCTGCAAGTCCACAGCCAACTTGTGTTACTAGAAACTCTAGATCTGGACGACTTTTTGCGAACTCGATAAAATCTACAATATATTTCTCTATTATAGCTAACGGCAATGTTTCAATATTATCATCTTTTGTAGGTATCGCATATGAACTGCCTTGAAGCCCTATACCTTGTCCGTAGATCGCACCAAACTTGCTAAGTGCATCAAACGCCGCCCCACCACCATGGATACCTGCTAAATTTGATCCAAATACAAAAATCTGATTCTCTTTAAGTTCGTTAATCATTTCCATATAACTATCTCCTTAAATCTACTAACTAAACATAATACCCTATTTACTACTATTTTACAATCCTCACTCAAACATAGCCATAAATTCATATAACTATCTACTTAAATTATGTGTAAAAGATAGTAACCTATTTACATCTATATTACAATCATCTACTATGACATTATGGATAAAAATGAAAATATAAATAATTTTAAAAATTACTACAAAGATATCTTAAAAGATAGATATGATGAGTTTGAAGCAAACATGCTAATCGACAAAAAGAAAACTTTTCGAGTTAACTCATCAAGAAATATTAACTATATCGATAACGAACTCTCAGATCTATTCAAACTATCTACCTACGAAAATCATGATAACATATTTATAGTTGAAGATCAGTTAACAGATATTAATTTATCTGAAACAATCTCACATATTACAGGTGGTATATATATAATGAATGTATCATCAATTCTTACTGCTAAAATAGTGGCAAAATTGATACCTGAAAATGTGCAAGATAATCCACTGATACTTGATATATCAGCAGCACCTGGTGGTAAAACATCTGCCATATCAGATTATATAGGTCGTAAAGGATTAATAATCGCAAATGAAATATCACACTCAAGACTTAAATCTCTACACTTTAACCTAGAGCGTAACGGTTGCTACAATGTGTTAACTACATCGCTTGATGGAAGAATATTAAATAGATATATGGAGAATAGTATAGATATGATACTGCTTGATGCTCCTTGTAGTAATGAAAATAAATTCTTTAGAGATAAAACTGTACAAACATTATGGTCTGAACAATCTATAGAAAAGATGGCTAAACTTCAGAAAGAATTGATAACATCAGCGTATAAATGTCTTAAAGAAGGTGGTGTATTGATATATTCTACATGCACTATGAATATCAACGAAAACGAAGAAATTATTAAATACCTATTGTCAATTGAAGAAACAGCCGAACTAATAGATATTAACAATATCGATAAAAGTAGCGAACATGGACTTTTAGGCGATTCTCATATAGATGAATGTGTTGCACGAATAATGCCTAGCAGTTCAGTTGATGCATTCTTTATTGCCGCCATTAGAAAGAAAGGGGAACTTGATACTGTTGATATTATTGAAAGTTGTGAAAAAAAATCTGATACACAGATAAAGTTTTTTGACGACTATTTTAACGATAATTTCGTAGAAAACATATCAATCACAGAAGTAGATAATAGAGGATATATAAAGCCTAATGATATAGATCAAAGGGCTGACTTCTTAAATAAATTGAAATTTAGCAGAAGAGGATTAAATTTATATCGTCTTGCTAAGACAGAACTTTATCTCCAATCTCAAAGTTTATGGGAGTTTGGACGATTAATAAATAAAGATAGAATTGGCGAAATTGACTACAATGACGCAAAACTTTTTTTAAAAGGGTTTGACTTACAGATACCAAACAATTATAATGGAAATTGTATGTTTTATAATGGCATTCCTGTTGGTACAACTAAACTTTTAGGCAATATAGCTAAAAATAAATTAGATAGATATTTTTTATATTCATAATAAATCTACTCACTACATAAATAGAGATTAGGGGACGCACAAATGCTTAAATTATTTTTCTCACTTTCAATTATATTCTTATACTCAATCAACTCATATGCATTATCAAAAGAAGAAATCGCTGGCGGTTCAATTAATGCTGTCAACTTCGTTGCTGAAAAACTGTTCGGAAAATCAATCAGATATAATCAAACTTATGGCGACAGTAAAACTGTTGATAATAAGAGTGTTGTTGATATTAATATTGATAATATGAGTGCCGACATAATAGTCGTTGATAATCAAACTGCTAACAACCAAATAATTGATAACAAAACATCTGATAATCAAACTGCTATCAACGAGGCTGAATTAGCTAAAAATGAAGAGGCGATTAAAGAAGCTAATAGATTGAAAGAAGAAGCCGATGCAAAAGCAAAAGCTGATGAAAAAGCAAAAACCGATGCAATAGCCATGGCTGATGAAAAAGCAAAAGCCGACGCAAAAGCCATGGCTGATGAAAAAGCAAAAGCCGACGCAAAAGCTAGAAATGATGCAAAAGCTAGAAATAAAGCGAACAGTCAAAACAAAACATATATTGCTAATATCTTTACTGAAGACGTTAATAATTTTAAAATAATAATATCTGATAGAAAAAATAAAGAAGTGTCTTTATACCAAATAAATAACGACAAACTAAATAGCATATCAAGTTTTCCTGCTATATATGGATCTAACGATGGCGACAAAATTCTTAGAGGTGACAATAAAACTCCTCAAGGTGTCTATTATATAACTAACTATATCGATGAAAAAACTTTAATTAGAAAATATGGTTCATATGCTCCAGTTTACGGTGAAGGGGCATTCCCTCTTGATTATCCTAATCCGATAGATCGTGCTGAAAACAAAACGGGTGGAGGAATTTGGTTACACGGAAATAGTGTTGATGCTAAAAATATCACTCAAGGGTGTGTGGCGATTGATAATAAAAACCTTAATATGATGAAGCAACATGTAGCCGTGACAACTCCTGTTATTTTAACAGATGACGTTATCTATACAACTAAAGAAGAGTATGATAAAGAGAAAGCAAAATTAATATTATTTGCTCATACATTTATTAACGATAGATTAAAATTAAACAATAATAAAAACGCTATAAGTAATCTTAAAATCCTTACTGATAACGGTGAAGATTATATTATAGATTTTGATGTTGATAGCTGTATAAACGGGAATATATTATACAATAATATAAAATACTACTTCTCTGATAATGGAAATAGCTTAAAATTACTAGATCAAAAAATCACTTCATTAAAAATTGATGGAACAAAATATCAAGAGATTGAAAATTTTGCAAACAAATGGGCTGCTGCTTGGAAATCTCAAAATATTAACACTTACCTATCTCATTACTCTGAAAAATTTAGATCTGGTAATCGTAACTTTCAACAATTGAAAAAATACAAAACTGCAATTTTTAAAAGAAATAGTGGACGACCAGTTAACATAAAAATTGAAGTTAATAAAATATGGATAAGTAAAGGTAAAATATTTGTACAGTTAAAACAACAGTACTCATCTAGATATATAAACAATACTGGGTATAAAACATTACAATTAATTGGTTGTAACGGTGATTATTCTATCGTTAAAGAAAGTTGGAATAAATTATGATTACAAGAATAATATCTATTATTTTTGTAATACTTATAACAACCTCAACAACAGAAGCATCAGATATTGAACGACCTTCTACCGTTAAAAAAACTTACTATGCTAATACTGAATTTCCACTCGTTGCATACTATGTATATGGTAGACAAGATGGCCCAACAGCTCTTATAATAGGCGGTATACAAGGTGATGAACCAGGTGGCTATCTTGCAGCTGAAGCATTAACTAACCTTACACTCGCAAAAGGTAATCTCATTGTAATACCTAGAACAAACAGAAACGCTGTAGCTAAAAATGTTCGTGGAATTGATTTTGACATGAATAGATTATTCTCAGATATATCAGATGAAAATCCACAAGCAGAAACTGATTCCGAAAGAGCTATTAAAAAAATTGTCGAACTTATGGCATCTGCTGATCTCTTCCTAAACCTTCATGATGGATATGGGTTTCATAAAGATAGATATATAAACGAAATACATAACGAAAATAGATTCGGTCAATCTGTAATTATAGATATCGATGAATATAGTTGTAACGATAAAACATTCACACTTATGGCTAATGCTAACCATGTATTAAAAAGAGTTAATGAAAAAATTCCTAATAATATGTATCACCTCTACCTGTTCAACACTCGCACAACTGAGCCTGACTCTAAACATAAAAGTATGCTTAAAGCATCTACGTGGTATGCATTAAGCAAACTATGTGTACCAGCTTATGCGATTGAAGGATCTAAAAATACAAGAAATATTAGTGAAAGAGTAAGGTATCATCTATACGCTGTAAAAGAGTTTCTTGATCTATATAATATAGAGTATGAAATTGAACCTGTAACCAATAATGAGCCGAAACTAATCTCTGCTATCATCAACATAGATGGAAAAGGATATGTTATTAATGAAAATAATAGCATATATATTAAACCTGAAAAATTGCTGGAAATAGTATATATAGACTCAAACTTCAGACAAGGTATCACTGTAGATATTCTTGAATATGGAAGTTACAACGATATAAATAAAAGTTTTGTTATAGGTAAAAACACAACTATTGTTCTTAAAAAAGATAATAAAATATTTGCACAAATACCTGTGAATGTAGATAAATCTCTATCTACTGAGGTTAGTGTTATCGGAAATAAAGGTACTCGTAATCTAACTTCACAACAGTTTGCAGAGGTTTTTAATGTCACAAATTATATATTAGCATCAACTATGCAAAATAATACAAGTGATCAAAACACACTTATATCTTTTCAAAGCTTGAGAGATAAATATACAAATGGAAACAATTATAATACTGTTAGAGTTGCTCCTAAAAAGATAAAACCTAAAATTGTTGCAAAAACAGACTCTACTAAAATTAATATTATGCCTGAGGCAAAGCCTGATAAACCGAAAAAACTTGAGAATATTAACTCTTATAATTCAAAATATGTTTTTCTAATTGAAGTTGATAAAAAAAGAATGTTTGTTAAAGACGGTGAAACTTTAAAACTTGAAACTCCTTACAAAATTAATTTAATCGAAACTTATAAAAGAGATAATGATGGCAAATATCAACCGTTAGATTTAATCATTAATTTCAAAGGCTGGTATCCTGAAGGAGCTGAAAATAATGGTGATGATAGAGGGTATATAGTTAATATTCCTAATAGTAGATTTATGAAAAAATATTCAATTATTAAAGGTAAAAACACCTACCCTGTTGAAGCTAAAAACAGAAACAAATCAATTGCTAATTTCTTTATAGAATTTTAATTATCAGCATATAAATACAAATGAATATATTAAACCTTGATAAGTTTTCAATATATCTTATATTAGAAACATCAGCATTAAAAACTAAACTTGAAGATTTTATAGATCAGGTAGTAGATGCTGGCGTATCAATAATACAGTTAAGAGATAAAGGTTGTTCTGAAAATGAACGGTACCATACATCTTTAAAACTTAGCCAACTTCTTGAAAATAAAAGTTGTAAATTGATAATCAACGATAGTATCGATATCGCATTATCCGTAAATGCTGATGGAGTTCATTTAGGCATTAAAGATACTCCGATTGATGAAGTTAAATTAAAATATCCTAACTTGATTTTGGGATACTCATGCAACAATATTCATGATGTCGAGATCGCTAATCAATATGCAGATTATATAGGTATCGGACCTGCATTTAAAAGTAGCACTAAGCTTGATACAAGAGAAATTCTTTCAATTGAAGAAATAAATCAGTTGTCAAGAAAATCTATCCACCCTTCTTTTGCTATCGGAGGAATTAACGATCTTAATATAGATGTAATACGAAATAACACATCCGTAAGTGGTGTAGCAATTTCGTCATACATAACATCAACTCTTACGCCATACGACACTGTTTCCAGATTGCTGAGGTAGATTATTTATGAAAGAATTCGAGTTTATAAAACTTATGACATTAGAATTTGGCGGAGGCATATCTGGTATCGGAGATGATGCTGCTTTATTTGATGACACTCATATTGTTACGAATGACATGTTGATAGAGAACACACACTTTCTTCCTACAACACCTATTGACTATGTTATCAATAAACTTTTTACATCAAACGTATCTGATATCGCTGCGATGGGTGGAAAAGCAAAATATGCAATACTATCTATCGCCACTGATAACGAACTAAAGTTAGATAAAATTGTTCCAGCTTTAAAATCGCTTTGCGAAAGATATAATATAAAACTGATCGGTGGGGACACTTGTTATAACTCATTCGGGCTGATCTTATCTATGACGTTAATCGGCACTAAACCGAAAAATCTTTTAACTAGATCTAAAGCATCACCTGGAGATCTATTATTTCTATCTCGTCCAATTGGTAAAGCTAAAATATCTTTAGAAACAGAGTTAGGATTATCACAATACAACTGCGATCCTTACTATCATTATAAACTTGAAGCTGAAGATAAATTAGGTGAAATTCTTGGCACTATACCTGATGTTACATCGTGCATAGATATCTCGGATGGACTTGGAAGAGATGCTGCACATATATCTAGAATGAGTGGTGTGAAAGTTATTATATATGACAACTATCTGCCTTATGCATATTTAGGGAAATTTCATATAAATAAACAGAGCTATATTTTAACATCTGGAGAAGAGTATGCACTTCTATTTACTATATCCAAAAATGTAATTGAAGATGTTATACCTAAAATTGTTTCATCATCAGGTTGTAACGACATCATACTTATTGGTAAAATAGAACAAGGTAGTGGAACATTTTTAAAATGTGAAAACGGTATGATGAAAGATATCTCAACTGCTGGATTTGAACACTTCAATAAAAATAGATAAGCTTTTTTTCTAGTAAAAAAATGACAAAAACATTATACTATTTAAGTAATTCTTTTTGTTAATCTCTAATTAGTAATAAAATTTAAGGAACTATAATGGTTATTAAGCTATCCAAAATTATAGATAAAGCAACTTTACCTCTGATATTTAGAAATATCTACAATCTAGAGGCGAATGAGTTTACTATCGATTCAAACAAAGATTATAACTTTGTGAAAATAGATACAAACAAAAATATAGATACTATCTTAAAAATTGATATATTGCAAAGTGGTTTTTACGCAGCCTTAACGTTGCTTCCTCCTATCAATATTGAAACTCGCATGGATAAAAAAACTATTATCGGTATAATTACTGATGATTATAAAATTGAAGAAAAATATATTAATGATCAAATTCTTGATACATTACTTGAATCATACAACAATAACATATTAGTGTTTAGAGAAATATTTGCAGATGGAGTGCCTCCAAAAAGAGGTACTAATGTTAGTATAAAAGTATATTTTGATTTAGAGATATCAAAACCAAAAGTTTTAGCTAATGGACAAGTTAATTTCAAAGATCTTAAACAATATGTTTTTGTAAAAGAAGGAGATATCCTTTTAAAAAAGACACACCCAATAGAAGGCATTCCTGGTGTATCTGTTAACGGAAAAGAACTTCCTCCACCACCTGTTAAAAATAAAGAGATAAACGCATTGACAGGTGTCACTGTTAGCGAAGACGGCACAACCTATACGGCAGCATACGCTGGACAACTTCTTTTCTATAACGACAACATTACAATTAATCCATTTTTAACAATCACCGGTAACCTTGATTACAAATCTGGAAACATAGTATTTGGTGGGACAGTTGATGTTACAGGTGACGCTCTAGCAGGATTTTCTATAAATGCAGACAATATTATTATCCAAGGTATATATGAAGATGCGATATTGAATGCTGAAAACTCTATCAGTATCAAAACTGGAATAAAAGGTAAAAACAAAAATGGTGAAATTGTTGCTAAAGGCACAGTTTTTTCTAGATATGCAGAGAATGCAAAAATAAATACTTTTGGTGATGTTGAGATAGAAAAATATTGCTATAACTCAGATATTGTTGCCAATAGAATTATATGTAATTCATCTGCATCGGTTGTGGTTGGTGGAAAATTAATTGCAACTTCTGAGATAAATCTTTTTAGCGCTGGATCAAAAGGTAGCAATGATATGTTACTTCATGCTGGCATATCACCAACTCATAAAAAAGAAGCAGAAAAGTTAATTACTGAAATAGATAAATTAAATAAATCTATGAATGAGATGAAAAATGTTTTATCTAAATTAGATTTAACAGATCCAAATATTATAAACAATCCGAAAGTTAAAAAAATATTAGATGCGATAAAGGTTTTAAAAACTCGTCTACCAGCTATTCAAGATAAGTATAATGAGCATAAGAAAAAATCTGTTAATATAGATGCTACAATTATAATCAATGGAGTGATCCACCCTGGAGTGACTATAAAATTTGTTGACTCATTTATGATCGTACCAACTGAGATGAGTAAGGTTAAATTTTATTACGATAAACTTAGTAGTGAAATTAAATTTGTGAATTTATAAATAGATTATCGTATGATTACAGTTTTATTACAGTTTGAGAATTGAATATTTTTATAATATTACTATTTGATATTGTTCATGGCTGTATGGCTGTATTATTTACGACTATCACGATTTTATAGTTTTACGTCTTTCAAGCATTACTGTTTGATTATGTTTTATTATGCTTTTATTTGCTTTACGACTATCACGATTTTATAGTTTTACGTCTTTCAATCATTACTGTTTGATTATGTTTTATTTGCTTGATATTGTTTTCATATAATTTTATAAATGTTACAGTTAGAAAACTTAATATGATTTTGTAATAAAACATAGCATTGAATTTTTTACAACTAACCCAACTTATAGCACAATCTACAACCTTAATAATTTACAACTTACACTCAAGCTTAACACATAATCTAAGCAATTATAATTTACAATTTATACTCAAGATTAATCCATAATCTAAGCAACTATAAATTACAATTTACACTCAAGATTAATCAATAATCTATACAACTAGAATTTACAATCTGTTCTAATTTCAAAACCTATCATAGCTTTACAATCCAAAACAAGTCCCGCTTATCCCACTTATAAATTACCACTATCTCTATCAATCATTGCTCTTCTTCGATTTACCTGCTGGCTTACTACTCTCTTTAAGTGCTCTATAAGCATCCACATCAATAGGTGTTTTGCCGAACTTCGTAAATTGAGCATCATATTGCAGATACACTACACCCGTTGCACCGTTTCTGTGCTTAGCTAAATGTATCTCTGCAGTATTTGGAAATAGAGTGTCTTTGTTGTATATCACATCTCTATAAATGAACATAATCAAATCCGCATCTTGCTCAATCGCACCTGATTCTCGTAAATCTGATAGCATAGGTTTATTATCTGTTCTATGCTCAACAGCTCTATTAACCTGTGCAAACGCAACAACTGGAATATTAAGCTCTTTTGCTAATGATTTTAACGATCGTGAAATCTCTGAAATTTGTTGCTCTCTTACAACGATAGATTTATCATGTCCCATAAGTTGCAAGTAATCCACAAAAATAATATCAAGATTATCTCGCTGTTTTAACTTTCTACATTTTGATCTAATCTGATTAACCGTTATACTTCCTGAGTCATCAAGATAGATGTTAAGTTTAACAAGTTTAGCGTAACACTCACTTATTTTTTTCCAGTCTTCATTATTGAAATTACCCGTTCTTAATTTAGATAAACTAATCTCGCCTTCAGACGATATTATCCTGTTTATAAGCTGATTGTTAGGCATCTCGAGTGAGAAAAATGCAGAGGTTTTTCCAGCAAGTGCAACATTATACAACACATTTAAACCAAAAGATGTTTTACCCATCCCAGGTCTTCCTGCTATAATAATAAGATCAGAATTTTGAAAACCGTTAGTCAACTTATCAAGATCAGCGTAGCCTGACGGCACACCACTTATATCTTTATCATCGCCTTGTCGACTATACAACTCTTCTAATAACTTAAAACTTTCAACTGATAAAGACTCTACGTGGCTTAGATCAGTTTTAAGTCGCTTGTTTGAGATATTGTATACTATAGATTGTGATTTATCGAGCAACTCATCAATAGGTTCAATGGTATTATATCCCATCTCTGTGATCTCTGACCCAGCAGATATCATCGCTCGAAGAGTGGCTTTCTCTTTAACAGTTGTTGCATAACCAACAACGTTTGCAGCATTAGGTATGATCTCAATCAAATCCCTAAGAAATGCAGCACCACCTGCTTTATCGAGCGAGTCGGTATCCTTCAACTTAGATATTAATGTTACTAAATCTAACGGTTGATTAGTTCTGTTCAGTTCTAAAAAAATAGCAAAGATGAAGCCATTAGCTGGATGATAAAAATCATCCACCTCTATAACTCCAATAACTTCATCAATCGCTTTTTGATCAATAAGTATCGAAGCTAAAACCGCTTGTTCTGACTCAATACTGTGTGGCGGAACTGATCTTAACTTCTTAACTGTTCTCTCTTCTTTACTCTTCATCTTTAATTATTGTAACTTTAAATACACTTTTAATTTCTTTGAAGATTTTAACTTTAACTTCATGAGTACCAAGATCTTTAATAGGCTCTTTCATATCAAGAAGTTTTTTATCAAGTGTGATACCTTTCTCATTAATTGCATCAGCGATCTCTTGAGATGTTACTGCGCCATATAATTTACCAGTTTCGCCAGCTTTACGTTTGAACTCTAAATGTATAGCTTTTAATTTATTTGCTAAATCTCCAGCAGATTTAATTCTGTCTTCATCTTTCTTTTTAATCTCTGCTAATCTTTTCTCTAATCTTTTAAGATTAGAAACAGTTGCTTGAACTGCAATACCTTTACTGATAAGGAAGTTATCTGCATAACCTTTCTTTACTTCCTTAATATCTCCCTCATGAGCAACATCTGCTAAATCAGCCAAAAAAATAACTTTCATTTTAAAAAATCCTCTCTCTTTACTATTTTCACAATATCTGAAATATGATACCCTCTATTCTTCAGATAGTTCAACGTTCGTATATACAACTTCTCTCTATCTTCAACATTTTTATCAACAAATTTAAGTTTAAAAGAGTTTATCTTTTCTGCTATATCAATACCGTCTTCAAACGCAACAGTATCAATAAAATCAGAGCTAATATTCTTAACTCCCCTCTCAAACAATTTGTTCGATATATAGTATCTACCATACCCCGATCTTAACTTATAACTTACATAATTTCTAACTACTTTATCATCATCTAAATAATTTAGATCAATCAACTTATCTACAACAGCTAGACTATCTTTATACGAAAACTTCTTCGTCACTTTATCGATTATTTCAGATGTGAGATAATCACGTCTGCTTAATAATCTAAAACAGTATTTTAATACATCTTTCATTTATATGCTAGTACCTATATTAAATTGCATCAATATTAATATCCAAATACTCTTATAACTCTTTTGTTTCTGTACTTACTGCACTTTCTTTAATCTCTTTAGCTTCTTTACTTTCTTTTGTTTCTTTGCTCTCTTTACGATCTTTAGAAGCTGCTTCTTTTTTAGCTTTAGCTTCTTCTTTAGCATCAACTGGTATATTGAAAAGAACTCTAATTTCATTTTCAACTTTTTTAGCTAACTCAGGATTGTTTTCAAAAAATGTTCTAGCGTTCGATTCGCCTTGTCCTATTTTGATATCACCCATTGAGAACCATGAACCTGATTTCTGAATTATACCAGCGTCCACTCCCATAGATACTATGATCGACTCGTTAGATATTCCTTTACCAAAAACAATATCAAACTCTGCCGTTTTAAATGGAGGGGCAATTTTGTTTTTAACAACTCTAACAGTTGTATGATTTGCAACAGCCTCATCTTTATCTTTAACAGTTGCACCCTTTCTAACTTCCATACGAACTGATGCATAAAATTTTAACGCATTACCACCTGTTGTAGTTTCTGGATTACCAAACATAACTCCGATCTTCATTCTTGTCTGATTAATAAATACTAAACAAGTTTTTGATTTGCTAACAATACCAGTTAACTTTCTTAACGCTTGGCTCATAAGTCTTGCTTGAAGACCCATATGTGAATCACCCATGTCACCTTCAATCTCAGCCCTTGGAGTTAACGCTGCAACTGAATCGACAACGATAATATCAACCGCTCCACTTCTTACAAGTGTTTCAGTAATTTCTAAGGCAGCCTCACCGTTATCAGGTTGAGAGATCAATAAGTTATCAATATCAACACCGATGTTAGAAGCATATAAAGGATCAAGTGCATGCTCTGCATCTATAAAAGCTGCAACTCCGCCTGCCTTTTGTGTTTCGGCGATTAGGTGAAGTGCGATAGTTGTTTTACCTGACGACTCAGATCCATAAACCTCAACAATTCTACCTCGAGGAATTCCACCAACACCTAACGCTATATCTAAACATAAAGCTCCTGTTGGAATAACTGGTAACTGCTCTATAGGTTTGTCACCCATTCTCATTAATGAGCCTTTACCGAAATCTTTCTCAATCTTACTTAAAGCTAAATCTAGTGCTTTCTGTTTATCATTATCCATTAACGTATCTCCCCAAAATTATATAATCATAAAAATTTAATTTACTGCAATCAACCGTATGTAAGTTTTACACTTAACGATACTCAAAATATTTAATATATTACAAACTGCTATCACTAAGTTTTACACCTAACGATACTCAAAATATTTAATATATTACAAACTGCTATCACTAAGTTTTACACCTAACGACACTCAAAATATTTAATATATTACAAACTGCCGTTCACTAAGTTTTACACCTAACGACACTCAAAACATTTAATATATTACAAACTGCCGTTCATTGGTTTAACCCTTTCAACGCCTCTTAAAAAACTATTTAATGCCGACAAATACGCCTCAACTGAAGCTATAAGAATATCGGTTGAAAATCCTTTGCCACCTGTGTTATAACCACATTTATTAAACTCAACAGATACAGTAACATCACCTTGTGCATCTTTACCAGGAGTGATTGATGCTAACTTGTAACTTTTCAATTTACTCTCAATGCCAACAATTCTTTCAATTGTTTTAAACGCCGCATCAATTGGTCCATCACCTATATTTGAATCACTAAGAACTGTGCCATCATCTTTTTTCAATTTCATAGTAACGGTAGGTATTGTATCTGTACCTGAATTAAATCCTATATAATCAAGTTCATAAAATATCTGAACCTTACCTAACTGACCTAAAACAATTACCTCTAAATCTTCATCGAAAACTTCTTTCTTCTTATCAGCAAGTAATTTAAATTTAATAAAACATTCTTCAAGTTCATCTTTAGATAATTTATATCCTAAAATTCCCAGTCTATTAACTAACGCATTTCTTCCTGAATGTTTACCAAGAACCATTGTGCTTTCTGCAATACCAACCGATTCTGGTGTCATAATTTCATACGTCTTACGGTTTTTTAACATACCTGCTTGATGTATACCCGACTCATGTGCAAACGCATTCTTGCCAACAATCGCTTTGTTAGGTTGAACATTTACGCCCGTTATCGTTGATAAAAGTTTGCTACTTCTATAGATCTCTTTCGTATTAATATTATGTTTAACATCGCTATATATATCTAAACGTACACTCATCGCCATAACAATTTCTTCAAGTGCAGCATTTCCTGCTCGCTCTCCGATACCATTAATCGTACACTCAATCTGCGTTGCTCCTGCTCTAATTGCTGCAAGTGAGTTCGCAACAGCAAGCCCTAAATCGTTATGATTGTGAACCGATATTTTAGCTTTCTTAACATTTGGAACATTCTTAATCACATAAGAAACCATCTCAAATATTTCATCAGGAGTTGTATAACCTACCGTATCAGGAAGGTTGATTGTTTTAGCTCCAGCATTAATTACTGCTTCAATAATCTTAACAAGAAACTCTTTATCAGATCTTGTTGCATCTTCACAAGAGAACTCAATATCATTAAATAATGTTTTAGCGTATGCCACTGATTCAACTGCAATCTGTAACGCCTCAACACGCGTTTTATTAAGTTTATATTTTAAATGTAAATCACTTGTTGCAATAAAAATATGTATCCTAGGTTTTTTAGCATCTTTTAAAGCTTCATAAGCTCTATCAATATCCAACTTGTTAGCCCTAGCTAATGAACAGATTGAAGATTTTTTGATATGCTTAGCAATCAATTTTATCGATTCAAAATCACCATCTGATGAGATCGCAAACCCAGCCTCGATAACATCAACACCTAATTTTTCTAGCTGTTTAGCGAGCTGTAACTTCTCCTCTATCTTCATAGAAAATCCTGGAGCTTGTTCGCCGTCCCTTAACGTTGTATCAAAAAAAACTATCTTATCCATATATATTGAACCTCAGAATTGTGCCTCTATAAAAAAAGCCCCAAGGGAGCTTCTCTATTAGATCACATTCTATATAACCGTTTACAATCACTCTATTTGATTTTTTTTCTTTTAAACAACACGAATAACATCCCTGTTGTAATATATGTTAACGCAATAAAAAAGAATATTATCTCAAAATATAACCCTACTACAAATATAAATATAACTAACAACACAAGCGTATTGAACGGATGCTCTTTAAAATATCTTACCTTTTTAAAACTGTAATAAGGTATAGAACTTACCATCAAAAAAGCAAGCACATATACAGATGCAGTCAATGATATATCAACTATACTATTCCAATTTGCACTATGTAAAAACTCAAAATGAAAATATTTTAAGTTATTAACAAATATAACAAATGATGCAATGTATGCTGCCGAAACTGGAATTGGTAAACCTACGAAATATTCCGAATGTCCACCACGTGATGCTTGAACATTAAATCTCGCAAGGCGTAAAGCACCTGTTGCTACAAATAGGAATACTCCCATTATACCAACTCTACCTAAATCTTCTAATGCATAATTATATGCAAGCAGTACTGGAGCTACTCCGAACGAAACCATGTCGCATAATGAATCTAACTGTACTCCAAAATCTGAAGTACCTTTCATTAATCTAGCAACTCTACCATCAAGAAAATCAAATATCGCTGCTAATATGAGTGCATACGCAGCATATATAAATGATCCTGCCGATGATAAAATAATAGAGTAAACTCCACATAACAGCCCTAAGATAGTAATAAAGTTTGGCAATATTACATTTTTATTCTTTAGAAAAAGATCTATCTTATCTGACTTTCCTCTACTAAATCCTACCATTAATATATTACCAACTTATATAATATTTTTTTAGAATGTCGCAAGTATAGATTCTCCAGCCTTAACAACATCATCTTCTCTAACAGTTATGTTAAAATCAAGTGGAAAGTAATGATCCACTCTTGATGAAAATTTGATCATTCCAAATCTGTCACCAGTTGTGATACTATCGCCTGCTTGAACATTACATACTGTACGTCTTGCAACTAAACCTGCAACTTGAACACATACTATATCACCATGAGCGGTATCAAAAACAACTACCGTTCTCTCATTCTGTACAGACGCCTCAGGTTTTGCAGCATTTAAAAACTTGCCTTCAATATGGTTTACTGATTTAACAACACCAGATAAAGGAACTCTATTAACATGAACAGAGAACACATTCATAAATACAGAAACTTTCTGATATTTAACGCCATCAAGTTCTGATTGTGAAACCTCAACAACTTTACCATCAGCAGCCGAAACTGCAACGTTTTCTGATGTTGGGATCTTTCTTTCTGGATCTCTAAAAAACCATAGAAAAAGTAATAATGTTAATACCGTAAGAACAACTAAAATCTCTCTTGGTAAAATAATAAAAACTATTAGTGCAATAATTGCACCTAATATAAACGGAAACCCTTCTTTAGCTATCATAAAATTCTCCTAATTGATCAATTTTATTTACTACTGTTATCTTAATTCTTAGACTTATCAACTATCTTCGATTTACCGATAAATGGCATTAATGAACGTAATTTTTCTCCAATTGCTTCTAGTGGATGTGAATTACTTTTCTCTGCCATTTCTTCAAATTTCTTGCCACCATCACGAGATTCTTTAAGCCACTCTCTAGCAAACTCACCATTTTGTATCTGTGTTAAAACTTTCTTCATTGCATCTTTTGTAGATGGAGGAACAACAACTGGACCTCTAGTTAATCCACCGAATTCAGCAGTGTTTGAGATTGAATACTGCATATTCTTAATCCCACCTTCATAGATTAAATCTACTATAAGTTTTAACTCGTGTAAACATTCAAAATATGCCATCTCTGGAGAGTATCCTGCTTCAACTAAAGTTTCGTAACCGTATTTAATCAACTGTGCAGCACCACCACAAAGTACCGCTTGCTCACCGAATAAATCTGTTTCAGTTTCTTCTTTAAATGTTGTTTCGATAATTCCAGCTCTACCACCACCAACTGCTGATGCGTATGACATTGCAACACTTTTAGAATCATTAGTGCTATCTTGATGAACAGCTATTAAGCAAGGAACACCTGATCCTTTTGTATATTCAGCTCTAACAAGGTGACCTGGACCTTTAGGAGCGATCATCATAACTGATACGCCCTCAGGTGCTTTAATCTCACCGTAATGAATACTGAAACCATGTGCAAATGTTAGATATTTTCCAGCTGATAAATTAGGTTCAATATCATCTTTATATAACTCACCCTGTTTTTCATCAGGAGTTAATATCATTATTATATCAGCCCACTTAGTCGCATCAGCTACGTTCATAACTTTTAATCCAGCTGACTCAGCTTTTGCTCTTGTTGCTGATCCCTCTTTAAGTCCAACAACCACATCAACGCCTGACTCTTTAAGATTGTTTGCATGTGCGTGCCCTTGGCTACCGTAACCGATTACTGCAACCTTCTTAGATTTTATTAAATCCAAATTAGTGTCTTTATCATAATAAACTTGCATAAACTACTTCCTCCGTAATAACCCTATAAATTTTATAGAGTTTAATTTGTTTTTTTTATAGAACTTTAATTTATTTATTAATTTTTATCTTCTACTTTTTATCCATATCGGCAGTTGGTTTACTGCCTCTACCTATTGCTAATGCACCTGTTCTAACCAGTTCGATTATTCCAAACGGACGAACAACTTCAATAAAAGCCTCTAACTTAGACTCCTCTCCTGTTATCTCTATCACGATAGAATCACTAGTTAAATCAACAACCTTGCCCCTAAAACTATTGACTATATTATATACATCACTTCTGTTTTTAGAATTGACAAATAATTTTATCAAAATCAACTCACGCTCAATATGATTATAAAGCGTTAAATCTCGCACTTTTATCACATTGATAAGTCTTCGTAACTGTTTTATAATCTGTTCGATAACCTGATCGTCACCAGTTGTGACTATCGTTATCATAGATAGATCCGATTTTTCAGTCATGTTTACCGTTAGACTTTCTATGTTGTACCCTCTACCAGAGAAGAGTCCAGATATTCTCGATAACACACCAAACTTGTTTTCAACTAAAATAGACATTATATGACGCATAATCATTCTCTCAAGTAAAGTTTTTAATATAGCAAAATTAAGCACTAAAAATCAATTCTTTTTTATTTTATAGTAACAAAAGTTATAATACAAAATAAATATATAAACTATTTAATCAGATAAACTGATAAATATTATCACAAATAAATCTAATACACTACTAAGATAACACATAATAAAAAATGTTCTATGCCAAATAATATTTTATATAGATACTCTATCCATAAATATTACACTTCAACAAAATCTTCTGTGCTGACTCTTATCCTACCGTAAAATATCACACTAGATACAACTGCTCAGCGACGCAACATTCATAATCACAAATATCACAATCGTAAACCTAGCCTCAATAACCTCAATTATCCAACTTTCTCACAATCGTAAACCTAGCCCCAATAACCTCAATTATCCAACTTTCTCACAATCGTAAACCTAGCCCCAATAACCTCAATTATCCAATGACATGAATATTATCCTATTATCATCTCACTGATTGATGCCCCAGCTGGTACCATCGGATAAACATTCTCTTCTCTTGCACAAACAAAATCCATCATAACTGGGATATTTTTTATCTTTAAAGATTCTTTGATAACATCAGCAACTTCAGATGGTTTCTCAGCTCTAAGTCCTATTGCTCCAAATGATTCTGCTAATTTAACAAAATCAGGTTGCGATTCAAGACAAGTATATGAATATTTTTTATCAAAAAACAGTTCTTGCCACTGACGAACCATACCTAAAAATCTATTATTTAATATCGCAATCTTTATGCCTAATCTATATTGTACACATGTCATCAACTCTTGAATATTCATCAATATTCCACCATCTCCAACAATCGCAATAACTTCCTTATCTGGAACACCCAGTTTTGCACCCATCGCAGCTGGTAATCCAAAACCCATTGTGCCTTGTCCGCCTGATGAAAGAAACTGTCTCGCAAATTGAAATTTATAAAACTGTGCAGCCCACATCTGATGTTGTCCTACATCTGTTGTGATGATCGCATTTCCATCTGTTGCTTTATATAAACTTTCAACTACAAACTGAGGTTTGATAATTGTGTCTGAATAAGTATAGCTAAACGGCTGTTTCTTATCTAATTCCTTAACATGATCTAGCCACTCTATTCTTGATGTTTCATTTTTTTCCCATTTGAAATCATCCGCCATCTTGTTCGCCATAACTAAAACATTTTTCGCATCACCAACAATCGGAATATCAACTTTAACATTTTTACTAATCGACGCTGGATCAAAATCTATATGCGCAATAGTCGCCTTTGATGCAAAACTATCTAATCTACCTGTTGATCTATCTGAAAATCTACTAGCTACTGATATAATATAATCAGCCTCTGAAACTGCGATATTCGACGCATAATTGCCGTGCATTCCTAACCAACCAATATAGTTGTTATTCTTAGAAGATAGACCACCTTGTGCAATAAATGTTGTCACTGTTGGAACTTTTATTCTATTAACAAACTTCTCTAATTCGCCACTACCGTTTGCAGATATAAGTCCGCCACCGACGATTATTAACGGTTTTTTTGCATTCTCTAAACTTTTAAGAAGTTTCTTAACCTGCATAGGATGTCCGTTTTCGTTAGGTTGATAACCTAGAAGTCCTACTTTTTTCACTTTCTCATATTTACATTTATTATGCAAAACATCTTTAGGAATATCCACAAGCACTGGACCTGGTTTCCCTGTTCGTGCAATATGAAAAGCCTCTTTTAATGTTTCTGCAAGATCTTTAACATCTTTAACTAAATAACTGTGCTTAACGATCGGACGTGTTATGCCTACTATGTCAGCCTCTTGAAAAGCATCTCCACCGATTAACTCTGTAGCAATTTGCCCTGTTAAAACTATCATAGGGATAGAATCGGTATACGCTGTAGATATACCTGTAACTAAATTCGTAGCACCAGGCCCTGAGGTTGCTAAACAAACACCAACTTTACCAGTTGCTCTTGCATATCCATCAGCTGCGTGTGCTCCACCTTGTTCATGTCTTGGAAGAACGTGCTTTATATTTGAATCAAATAATGTATCGTAAAAACCTACTAACACACCACCTGGATATCCAAAAATAGTATCCACACCCTCTGCCTTTAAACACTCTATTAATATTTCACTGCCACTTTGCATAATAGTCATCCCATGTTAATTATAAAACTACTTAAATCTATATACATAAACATTCTAATAAAATCAACCACATTAATTTAATAACATAAATATTGAATTTATTTATTCTTAAATATTGCAACAAACCATATCGATAAACTGTACGCTTATTTGTTTGAAATAATGTACTCGTTATATACTTATATATCAACGTACTAAACTTTGCCCAACACTAAACATTGCCCAACGTACTAAACTTGCCCAACGTACTAAACTTGCCCAACGTACTAAACTTGCCCAACGTACTAAACTTTGCCCAACGTACTAAACTTTGCCCAACGTACTAAACTTTGCCAACGCACTAAACTTTGCCCAACGTACTAAACTTGCCCAACGTACTAAACATTGCCCAACGTACTAAACATTGCCCAACGTACACAATTATTTATTCTTAAATATTGCGCCTTCTGCTGCTGATGATACCGATTTTGCATATTTTAACAGATATCCTTTCTTAATTTTAGGCTCAGGAGCTTTCCAACTCTCTTTCCTTTTAGATAAAACAGCATCATCAACATTCAATGATATTTTTCTATTAGGGATATCTATTTCGATCTCATCGCCATCATTAACTAGTCCGATCATTCCGCCTTCCATAGCCTCAGGAGATATATGTCCTATACAAGGACCTCGTGTGCCACCTGAAAATCTTCCATCAGTAATAAGAACAACTTCATTTAAACCGAGTCCCATTATCGCAGCTGTTGGTGCAAGCATCTCACGCATTCCAGGACCACCCTTAGGACCTTCATAACGGATAACTACAACATCGCCGTTCTTAATAACTCCACCCATGATAGCAGTCATTGCAAGCTCTTCACTATCGTAACATTTTGCAGATCCTTTGAACTTCATCATATTTTCTGCAACAGCCGATTGTTTAACAACCGATCCATCAGGTGCTATATTACCTCGTAGAACTGCTATGCCACCCTCTTTATGATAAGGTTTATCTAACGGTCTAATTATATTATTATCATATATTTTTGCTTTATCACAAATTTCATGAATTGTTAAACCTGATACCGTCATACTATTATGTAGAATAGGTTTAAGTGATTTTAATACACCAGGAATTCCACCTGCATGATCTAGATCTTCCATGAAGAACTCTCCACCTGGACGCATTGACGTAATATGTGGAGTAGTTTTTGCTAACCTATCAAACGTGTCTAAATTAACTTTCACGCCAGCTTCATATGCGATAGCTGGAATATGTAATGTTGTGTTAGTAGATCCACCTAATGCTAGATCTACTATAACTGCATTCTCAAACGCTTCTTGTGTCATTATATCAAGAGGTTTTATATCCTCTCTTACTAATCTATTTATCTCAACTCCAGAATCAAACGCTATACGACGTTTATCGGCAAGCCCTGCTAGTGCAGTCGCCATTCCTGGAAGTCCCATACCCATACTTTCTGTTAAGCATGCCATCGTGTTTGCAGTGAATAATCCCTGACAAGCACCCTCACCTGGACAAGCTGTTCTTTCAAGATTATCTAACTCTTCAGCGTCGATCTCACCTTTAGAAAATTTTGCAACTGCTTCAAATGAATCTGTTATAAAATCTCTTCTAATCATTTTATAATTACCAGATGGCATAGGACCTGCCGTTACAAATATTGATGGAACATTTAATCTAGCAGATGCCATCAACATTCCTGGTGTGATTTTGTCGCAATTTGTAAGAAATACTACACCGTCTAACTGATGAGCATTTACTACACATTCAATAATATCTGCGATAGCATCTCTGCTTGGAAGACTATAATGCATTCCAGAATGTCCCATCGCTATCCCGTCACAAATACCTGGAACTGAAAATATAAACGCTTGTCCACCACCTGTGTGAACACCTTTTTCTATAAATCTTTCAAGCACACGCATTCCAGAATGTCCTGGGATTAGATCGGTAAACGATGAACATATTCCTATAAAAGGAGCGTTCATCTGCTCTTTTGTAACGCCAGTACCATATATTAATGCTCTATTTGGTGCTCGCTCGCTACCTTTTTTTATTATATCGCTTCTCATAATTCTCAACCTTTTAATCTGTTATATAGTAATCATAGATAATATGATTTTGTAATCTCGTATTGTACACTAATTTTAAACTTTTTTCCATAAAATATATAATTTTCTCTATTGATCTTGATTTTTATCTAATATTGTTGCAATATATATATATAGCTTAGGAGTATATATATGTTTGGTTTAGGAATGTCTGAACTTATTTTGATCGCAGTTGTTGCATTATTGGTTATAGGACCTAAAAGGTTGCCTGAGGTTGCAAAATCTATCGGTAAAGGATACGGCGAGTTTCGAAGATCGTTCTCTGACTTTAAAGAGAGTGTTAATCTTAATGATACTATGAACCCTACTGATAGAAAAGCAGATACTAATAATAGTCACGCATCTAAAGAAGTTGTAGCTGTTGAAAAATATAAAGAAGAGTGGAAGGCAAAACTTCCTGATACGAAAAATAAGAAAAAAACTGACGTAAATGACAGCTCTAATAAAGGTAGTTAATTGTGAATAACAGTAGTGATAATTTAAGCAAACCAGAGGTAGCATCAAGATATCCACTTATGCATCACCTTGTAGAACTTAGAAAAAGATTAGTATATGTGATTATATTTTTAATAATCGTTTTCATAGGTGCATACTCGCAGGGAAAAGTGTTGATGAATTTCGCTATTGCTCCACTTGTTGAAATTATGCCTGAAGGATCTACTATCGCATTTATTAAACTGACTGAAGGTTTTATAACTGAATTGAAATTATCTGCACTTGTTGCATTCTTTGTATCTATGCCCTTTATATTATTTCAACTATGGAAATTTATTGCACCTGGATTATATGTTAATGAGAAAAAATATTTTATTACATTTGTAGTATCAGCATCTATTTTATTTTTCATCGGTGCATCGTTTGCATATTTTATAGTTTTCCCGTTAGGGTTTCAATTCTTTCTCAAATACGCCTCTCCTGAATGGAACATGATAGCTAGTTTATCTGTTGATTGGTATTTAAGTTTTGTAATTAAATTAACTCTAGCTTTCGGACTTGTTTTTGAAATGCCTGTGATTATGTTCTTTTTAGCACTGATGGGGATAGTTACAGATAAAAAACTTATCAAATATAGACGATATGCAATTGTTGCAATTTTCATACTCGCAGCAGTCCTTACTCCTCCTGATATAATATCTCAAATAACTATGGCTATACCGTTACTGATACTTTATGAGATCAGTATATTTATAGCTAAATTTGTTAATAGAAATAAAAAAGAAGAAGCTACTCTTAATATTTATGAGTAGATATAAATAAATAACTTATAAAATAATAACTTATATTTTACAGTTAAATAATTTTACATTGAGTGGTACAATATGAACAATAATAACAACATTAATGATAACAACAATAGCACTAGCAACAACAGTGATATTATACAACCCGATCAATATGGAAGAAGATTAAAATATCTGCGTATATCTGTTACGCCTGCTTGCAACTTCAAATGTATATATTGTAAACCTCACACTGAAAGTAGTATGGGTTTATCTGGTGAAAAAGTTCTTAGTTACGATGATATCCTGTTTGTTTCAGAAGTGTTTGCGAAGCTTGGAGTTAATAGGTTAAGAGTAACAGGTGGCGAGCCTCTTGTGAGAAAAGATATAGTTCCTTTCTTATCAAAACTATCCGCTATCGATGGTATCGAAGAGATTATGATAACCACTAACGGATCTCTACTTACTAAATATTCTGACGATCTTTTAAAAGCTGGAGTTGATAGATTAAACATTTCACTTGATACCTTAAACGCTGAAAGATTTAATTATATAGCTGGTGCAAATATGTTTAATGAAACTATGGCTGGGATCAGAACTGCTATTAGAACTGATTTTAAACAAGTTAAAATTAACGCTGTGATGATTAAAGGATTTAACGATGACGAACTGCTTGATTTTGTAAATTTCGCAGCTGAAGAAAATATTATTATGCGATTTATCGAGTTCATGCCAGTTGGTAATCATGACCTATGGAACAAAGATAATATTGTTACAAACGAGATGATACTTCAACAATTAGCTCACCTAAACCCTCAGCAACTTCAAAAAGATAAAAACACTGGGCCTGCTGTAAACTATAAACTTTCAAACGGTGCTACAATAGGAATTATTACTCCTATCACAAAACATTTCTGTGATGATTGTGATAAAGTAAGATTAACATACGATGGATATATCCGTTCTTGTCTTCTTGATGATAGAGAGATAGATATTAACGACGCTATAAAAAATAGAGATACTGACATGCTAATTGAATGTATTAAAGAGGCGTTAACTATCAAAGCTAAGGAATACGATAAAAATTCTGTAGAGGTTAAAAATGGATATAATAGAACAATGTCTAGGATTGGTGGATAAAAAGTTTAGATATAGCAACAATACACAACCTATAAATTTTAACGATTTTATAGAGTGCATCAATAACAACGTAGTAAAATCTTCCACTTTTATTGAGCTACTTGAAAATAATAAAAGTAAAAAGATACTCCTTATTCTCGATCAAAAAACAGATTTCAAACTTGTCTCTATAATATTAAACTTTATAGAAGATAAGATCGACTCGATAGATAACTTAAATATTATTTTAGCATCATATGCAAAAGACAAAATCGTTAAAGAAGATTATAAAAACATACTTGTAGATCATTATAATAAGTATGAAAAAAACCTTGTTGAATACGATCCAAATGATACAACAGATTTCGATTTTTTTGGAACAACATCACATAAGCAACCGATACTTTTACATAAATTATTTCTTAAATCAGAGCTAGCCATCACTGTGTCTGAAATCTATCCTGATTTAATCTACGGATATAAAGGTGGTAGATCTTTAATTTTTCAAGGGATAGCTCCTAAAAAATCATTTATAAAAACTGCATCTTTAATGCTTGATGATGATATAAACGACAGCAAAAAACTGTTCAAGAAAAATTATCATGCAGGAAGTAAAGAGAATATTATGATAGCTGATGCGATCGCTGGAACGCTAATTGCTAGAAGTGAAATTGAATATTATTCTATCAACTATATCAAAAATGCCGACAATGAAATTACTGATATTTTTGCTGGAGATATATTTTTATCACAAATAGAGATGATAAATAAACTTGATAAACTATCTTTCACAAATAGCGAAAACAACAGTACAGAGTGTCATAAATCTGCTCTAATTAAATTAGAGAAAAATAATAAATCTTTTGAAGAGTGTGCACAATATATATACTCTATTTTAGGAAAGATTGAAAAGGGTTGTAGAGTTCTAATCGATGCTACAGATCTTGATGAATTTGGATCAGAGAAGTTTATAACATATTTTAATATAAATACAGTTATAGAACAGAAAGAAGAATTGCTTGCAGGGTTTGATTATAATTTATTAAACTCTATGATAATAAAATATCTGTCATCGATCTATCACATAGCTATTATATCTAACTTCGATAAAGATATAGTTGCAAGATCTGGAATGAACCACTTAAATATAGATAATGTTAAAGAATTTATTGAAGATAAAAAGAGTACGCTAGGGGTTACATGTGTCGAAAGATTTTCAATCTGATAAAAAAACTATCCTTGTAATAGACGATGACATAGAGATCATTGAGCTTCTAAAAATGTTTCTAGATCTTGAAGGCTACGCTGTTGTTTCATCTGCGAATGGTATGGATGGGATCAAAATGGCGGAGAGTAATAACAGTATAGATCTAGTTATATTAGATGTTGGACTTCCTGATATTTCAGGACAACAAGTTTGTAAAATTATTCGTCAAAAAACTGACATACCTATAATAATGCTTTCAGCAAACGATTCTGTATCTGATAAAGTTATATGCCTTGAATACGGTGCTGATGATTATATCACTAAACCGTTTGAGAACATGGAACTTATGGCAAGAATTAAAGCAGTGCTTAGAAGGTTTGAAAGTAATCACGAATTATTAGATAACAATACTGATGAAAGCAGAAATTTTAACGGCATAATAATAAACTTTAAAAATAGATATGCAACTATAAATAACGAAAACCTAAATCTTACTCCTAAAGAGTTTGAGCTACTTATATATTTCAGCAAACACGCAGGACAAACTTTAAGTAGAGATAAAATAATTGAAGATCTATGGGGCAAGAATACTCTCTATAGATGGAGCAGAAGTTTAGATGTGCATATACAAAACCTTAGACAAAAAATTGAACAAAATCCTAAAAACCCATCGATCATAAAAACAGTTTCTGGGATAGGTTATAAAATCAAAAAAGATTAAACCAAGAATTTAAATAACTCTAATAAAGTTGAACTGTTTTTTAGATGTATTATCGAAACTATCGCACTAAAACTATGCAATGCGAACGATTGCACCAAAATTGCATAACTTAAAACTATCGCACTACCCTCCCCATCTCCTCTACAAATATTCAAAATATCAAATTAATTTATATATAAATTAGAACGCCTGTTCAATAATTATAGACAATAACGTGATCTCGTAGTATAATCATCAGTTCAAGTTTAATTAAAAAATATTAGCTTAGATATGTAATAAACTTCGGAGTATATATTATGTCAATTAGAGTTCGATTTGCACCAAGTCCAACAGGACACATCCACGTTGGAAACCTTCGTACAGCTCTATTTAATTATCTGTTTGCGAAAAATCAGAACGGTGAAACTGTTCTAAGAATAGAAGATACAGATATCGTACGATCAACTAATGAAAGTGAAGAATTGATCTATAAAGATCTTGATTGGGTTGGATTAGAGTTTGATGAATCTCCTTTATTTGAAGGTGATTACTCTCCATATCGTCAATCGGACAGGCTAGATATATATAAAAAATATGCTGATCAATTGTTAGAAGATGGATTTGCATATTACTGTTTCTGTAGCAAAGAAGAGCTTGATAGCGAACGTGAAAAAGCTGCAAAAGAGAGCCGTGCTCCATTATATAATTTAAAATGTGCAAACATATCTTTAGATGATGCGAAAAAACGTATAGCTAACGGTGAGAAACCTGCAATTCGTTTTAGAGCTTTTAAAGAGAATATTATTGTTAAAGATATTATCCACGGCGATATAGACTTTCCTACAAGTTCGTTCGGTGATTTTATTATTGTGCGTCCTGATAACATGCCTATATATAATTATGTTGTTGTGATCGACGATGCGTTAATGAAAATATCACACGTTATTAGAGGCGACGATCATCTATCTAACACTCCTAAACAGGCGTTAATATTTGAAGCGTTAAAATTTGAGACTCCTATATTTGCGCATATACCGATGATAGTTGGTGATGATCATGCTAAATTATCTAAACGACATGGAACAACTTCTGTTGAACAGTTTAGAGATAATGGCTATCTTCCTGAAGCGTTAATAAACTATCTTGCACTTCTATCATGGTCATCTGATGATGGTAAAGAAGTGTTTACTATTGATGAACTAATTGAAAGATTTTCATTAAAAAGAGTATCTAAATCGGCAGCGGTTTTTGATTTTGATAAATTAAATTGGATGAATGGACAACATATAAGATTGCTTGATACTGATAGATTATTTAAAGAGTGTCTACCATACATGAAATCTATTGAACTTCTAACTGATGAGTTTATTGAAGAGAATGTTGATAGATTAAAAGAGTGTCTACTTTCTGTTAGAGATAGTTTAGTTACAATAAAAGATGTTACAAAACAGATATCGGTTTATTTTAAACAACCTGATGATTTAACATCTGGGGCTGTTGAGATATTAGAGTTAGAGTCAACAAAACCTGTTTTAGAAAGTTTTCTTAATTTAATAGGAGATGATGAGTATCTTACAGTTGATAAATATAAAGCGATCATGAAAGAAACTCAAACAACTCTCGGTGTGAAAGGTAAGCCGTTATATATGGCTGTGCGTGTTGGTATATCAAAATCAACTGAAGGTCCAGAGCTTGACTCGCTTTCAACTTTGATACCTGTTAGATGTATTAAGAAACGTATTGAAAAAGTTTTGTCGATAAAAAAATAAAAATATAGTAGGAAACAAATTTGTTTGCAATAGGAATAATAGGAAGACCCAATGTTGGGAAATCTACACTTTTTAACAGAATAGCAGGTAAAAGGGTATCTATCGTTCACGATAGACCTGGAGTTACGCGTGACAGAATTGAGGTATATACTGATTGGTTAGATAAGAAATTTAAAATTATCGATACAGCAGGATACGATCTTAAAGATGATCTAATCAAGAAAGAGATGATAGAACAATTTAGACAAGCTGTGCATCAAGCCGATTTTTTCATTCTTGTAACCGATGTTGCAGAAGGTCTACACGCCCTTGATGAGATGGTTGTTGAGATACTTAGAAAAGAAGGTAAAAAATTCTGTGTAGCTGTTAACAAAGTTGATTCACACCAAAGAGAAGATCTACTTGGAGAGTTTTACGCATTAGGTAGAAATCTTGAACTTATACCAATCTCAGCTTCGCACGGTAAAGGTGTTGATGATCTTCTTGATCACGTTATATCTTTTATTGATGACGAACCTGATGATGAAGAAGAAGATGAAAGAGATGATTCTGAGATAAAAATAACTGTAATCGGTAGACCAAATGTTGGAAAATCATCTCTAATCAATGCACTCCTTGATGAAGAGAGAGTTATTGTTACAAATATCCCAGGCACAACTAGAGATTCTGTTGATATCGTTTTTAACTATAAAAAGAAAAAATATATTCTAACTGATACTGCTGGTATTAGAAAAAAATCTATCATGTTTAAAGATCTAATAGAGCGTTTCGGATATTATAGATCGATCGATGCCATAGATAAATCTGATATTGCAATAGCTGTTATTGATGCTATAGATGGCGTTAATGAGAGAGATGTTAAAGTTATAGCCGAGGCATGGGAAAGAGGCAGACCTGTTATAATAGTTGTAAGCAAATGGGATCTAGTTGAAGATCCAAAAGAAGCTACAAAAACTATTATGAACGAGATTGATGCAAAACTACAATTCTTGAATAAACCTCATATTATTTTTACATCATCTATAACTAAAAAAAATATATACCAAATATTTGAGCATGCGAATTCGCTTTATGCACTATATAGCAAACGTATTCAAACAAGCAAAGTTAACGAAGCCTTAGAGGAAGCTGTTGCACGACATCAAGCTCCTGCTATTGGAACAAAAAGATTGAAATTTTTCTATATGACACAAGTTGCTTCACGTCCTCCATATTTTGTCGTGTTCGTAAACTTTCCACGTGCAGTTCACTTCTCATATCAACGATTTATCGTAAACGTGTTAAGAGATAAATTTGGGTTTTATGGTATACCTATAAGACTTTCAATTAGAGCTAAAACAAATAGAAATAATTATGATGGACAATAAAGTTAAGTAATAGTAAAGATGAACTAGCCATCTTGATAAGCCATCGAGTTAGATAACATCAAATATGAAATGATAAGTTGACAACTAAAAAAAACTAGAGAATATCAGGTATCATAATTAGTAGAAACATTAAGATGAGAGATAGGATTAAATAAGAAGAAATATGAAAACAGATTATATAGTAGATATAGATACAGAAAGAATTGATATATTATTAGCACGACTATCAGGTGTGACACGCACGTTGATAACAGAACATATTGATTTAGGGTTTGTATACTCAGAAGGTAAAGTTGTTAAAAAATCGGCTAAAATGGAGATCGGTAAAGTTGTTACCGTTGATCTGCAAGAAGAGAAAATGCCGAACTTAGAACCTAAAGATATTCCTTTTGAGATCCTTGCTGATAATGATAACTATGCAATAATTTGTAAACCTCCTTATTTAACTGTTCATCCAGCACCTGGCAATTTCGATCATACATTAGTAAACGCTCTGCTTTACAAATTTAATATCGAACACGATAACGAAGATTGTCGTCCAGGGATAGTGCATAGATTAGATAAAGATACATCAGGTATTATGATTATCACTAAGAACTATGATGCTAAATTAAAATTCTCTGAGATGTTTGCAAAAAGAGAAGTTAAGAAAATCTATCAAGCTGTGCTACACGGTAAGCTTAAAGAAGATAATATAACTGTTGATAAAGCGATCGCTCGTGACAAAGCTAATCGTAAAAGAATGGCTATAAACGAAAAAGGTAAAAACTCGGTATCTATATTTAAAATTAAAGAGAGATATCGTGAATCTACATTGGTTGAAGTTCAAATCTTAACAGGTAGAACTCATCAGATTAGAGTTCATGCAAAATTTCTTAGACATCCACTTGTTGGCGACACTTTATATGGTGGCAGAGAGTTGCACGGTATGGATCGTCAAGCACTTCACGCCTGTTCGTTAGAGTTCGTTGATCCGTATACTAATAAAGAAGTTTATGTGAATTCTAAACTACCTGATGATATGGTTAAATTGATGGAAAAATTGTCTAATACCTAAAATGTTATTAGTCATAGATAAGGTAGTTAAATAAAAAGATATATTTTTTATTTTATCTAATATAAACTAGTTCTGAAACTTATATAAAATAGTAAGAACTTGTGTATTGTATAAAAATTATATACGGTTAATCAGAAGTGTTTAAAACATATGCTATTAATTAGAAGTGTGTAAAACTTCTATGTACCAATAAATTCTACGGAGAAAATAACTTTAAAGTATGAAACTGTCAGAAATCAATATAACATTGAAAAATATACTTCTTTTTACATTCTTTATTGTAACAATAAGTGTTGTGTATTACTCGATAAACATATTACTTATTCTACTTCTCTCATTATTTATAGCGTATATACTTAATCCACTTGTGGAACTGATGATTAAAATTCGTATCCCACGGGTATTGGCTGTCGTGATCTTAGTCATGATTATGCTCACACTTATAATAGTCTTTTTAGCGTTAATTCTACCTTTTATTATAACTGATTTAATTGCTTTTGTTAAACAGCTTCCTAACTATATAAATATTCTATTTGGTAAGATAGAAGAGTTACTTATGTATTTAGATATTGAGTTATCATTTGATCATATAAAAACATTTATAATAGCAAAAATTGATTCTATATCAAGCTATGCTTTAAACACATTAACAACAACGCTCTCCTCTTTAAAGGGAGCTGTATCTGGTATCATTAATATTTTTATTATGCCTGTAATGGTATTCTTTTTATTAAAAGATCTACCACAACTTAAGATCTACGGTCTTAATATATTAGAGAGTTTAGACATGAGAAAAGTTGCAGATTTAGTTTCAGAATTTGAAAAATTAATAGGCAAATATTTTAAAGGTATGATAATCGTAGGTTTAATTTTATCTGTGCTATACTCATCAGTATTAAAAATTATCGGTGTAGATCATGGAATATTATTAGGCGTTATAACAGGTATGGGAGTTATCGTTCCATATGTTGGATTTGGTATAGGTTTATTTGTATCATTATTTATAACAATCATACAGTTCCAAGATTTTGCTCATCCGTTATATGTATTAATAGGATTTACGGTTGTACAGATGTTAGAGAGCTTTGTTATCACTCCAAAAATTGTTGGAGATAGTTTAGGCTTATCACCGATAATTGTGATTGTAGCACTTCTTATCGGTGGATCATTATTTGCTATACCTGGGATGTTATTAGCATTACCAATGGCTGCATTTATTAAAATTTTAATCGATAGATATATATTAAAAAAATCTTAATTCAAGGGGATTCTAGATTATGAAATACACTTCCGATATCAAGCCAGTGCATGCAGTAAAACATGCTTTAGAGTTATTTGAAGTATTTAAGATGTCTTCAAACAAACAAGAGTTTGGAGTAACTGAACTTGCAAAAATTTTAGGTTTACATAAAAATAACGTTTTTAGAATTTTAGCAACACTGTCAACTGAAGGATATATTGAACAGAACCCAGCAACGGAAAATTATCGTTTAGGGATTAAAATATTTAACCTAGGACAAAGATTTATATCTAAATTAGGATATTTAAAACTTGCAAAACCTTTTATGGAAAGATTAAAATCAGAGTTAAATGAAACTGTCTATATCGGCATATTGCGTAAAGACTCAGTTGTTTATTTAGATATCGTTGAATCTGATAACTCTGTTAGAATTGCATCAAGGCTCGGGAAAGATATTCCTGCTCATTGCACATCAGTTGGTAAAGTTCAACTAGCTTATATGTCTAACGATGAGTTAAATAATATCTATACTGATGAGTCTAAGTTTCAAAAATATACAGAAAATAGTATCCTCTCATTATCAGAACTGAAAAAAGTTCTAAGCGATGTGCTTGTGAACGGATACGCAATAGATAATCAAGAATTTGAAAAAGATGTAGCATGTTTTGCTGTTCCTATTAAAGATTATAAAGGACGACCAGTTGCCGCATTATCTGTTGCATCACCTATATTTAGATTATCTGAAGATAGAATTTTTAATGAAATTATACCAATAACTAAAAGATATGCGAAAGAGATATCGCAAAGACTTGGGTATCAAGAGTAGTTTGTGTTGTAACTGGCTGACATCTATATAGCTTAACTATATAGATACATTATAGATATTTTAACACACACAACCACTCATCTATATTATCTAGATGAGCATATCTATGAGCCATATTTTAATAACTATAAATATATATTATATAATAAATAATAAATAAATAAATTAATTAATTTAAAGAGTAAGGATTATTATGAAAGAATTTTTAAGAAATGAAAAGTTAAGAAACGTTGCTATTATCGCCCATGTCGATCACGGAAAAACTACACTTGTTGATTCTATGTTTAAACAATCAGGGGTTTATAGAGAGAACCAAGCAACTGAAGAACGTGTTATGGATAGTATGGATATCGAGAAAGAACGTGGTATTACTATCGCTGCGAAAAACTGTTCAGTTGTTTATAACGACGTTAAGATAAATATTATCGATACTCCAGGTCACGCCGATTTCGGTGGAGAAGTGGAAAGAGCTTTATCAATGGTTGATGGAGCAATACTGCTTGTTGATTCATCAGAAGGGCCTCTACCACAAACAAGATTTGTGCTTCAAAAAGCGTTACAAGGAAAATTGAAAGTTTTTGTTGTTATAAATAAAGTTGATAGAAAAGATTCTCGTATAGAAGAAGTTGTTGATGAAGTTTTAGATCTATTTATAGATCTTGATGCTGATGAAGGACAATTAGAATTCCCTATCCTTTACGCAATAGGTAAAGACGGTATCGCTTCTCTTGATAAAGATAATTTAGGCGATAGCTTAAAACCATTGTTTGATATGATATTAAAAGAAATCCCTGCCCCTTCATTTGAAGATGACGAACCATTCAAAATGATGGTATCTGATATCGGATACTCTGATTATACTGGTAGACTTGCGATTGGACAAATTAGATCTGGTAAAATAAGTGCTAACGATTCTATTATATATATTAATGATAAAAATGAAGAAAAACCTGCAAAAGTTAGTAAATTGCAAGTTTATAACGGCTTAGAGTTAGAAGATTCTAACAATCCATTACCTGGAGATATTATTCTTTTAGCAGGTATAACTGATGTAACAATCGGAGATACTATATGTACTAAAGACAATCCAATTCCACTACCAAGATTAAGAGTTGATGAGCCAACAGTTGCTATCAGATTTTCAATCAATACATCTCCTCTTGCAGGACGTGAAGGGAAAATTCTTCAATCAGGAAAAATTAGAGAACGTCTTGAAAGAGAGCAATTAAGAAACGTCGCTATACAAGTTGAAGAAAGTGATGAAAAAGAATCATTCATCGTTAAAGGTAGAGGAGAGTTACAATTAGCAATTCTTATCGAGAACATGAGAAGAGAAGGATTTGAATTATCAATCGGTAGACCAGAAGTTATTTTCAAAAAAGAAAATGGTAAAGTTCTTGAACCTGTTGAGTCTGTGTTTATAGATTGTGAAGAAAGTTATTTAGGTGTTGTAACTGAAAAATTATCTACTCGTAAAGGTAGAATTGTTAACTTTATTAATAAAGGAACAGGAAGAGTTAGAGCAGAATTCTCTATCCCATCAAGAGGCTTAATCGGATACCGTGATGAGTTTTTATCAGATACAAAAGGTACTGGTATAATGAACTCACTATTTGATGGATATGAAGAACATAGAGGTGATTTTCCTGCACGCCACACTGGATCATTAGTATCTGATAGAGCAGGAACAGCTATCACTTACGGTCTATTCCACCTAGAACCAAGAGGATTATTACTCGTGTTACCACAAGCTCCAGTATATGAAGGTATGGTAATCGGTGAGTATAACAAAGATAGTGATTTGAATGTTAATCCTTGTAAAGAGAAAAAATTAACAAACATGCGTGCATCTGGGAAAGATGAATCATTAGCATTAAGACCTATTACTCCGATGACTTTAGAGCGTGCATTACACTTTATATCTGATGATGAAATTGTTGAAGCAACACCTGTATCAATTCGTATCAGAAAGAAAATTTTATCAGCACAAGAACGTCATACAAATCGTGGTAAAGCATACACTGGTAAATAAAAAACAATAAAGCTAGTAAGTGATGCAAGACTTAATTTTAAATAATTAGTGGCAAGTTTATTAGCTTTAACTTATACTTATAGATAACATAGAAGTACAGTAAACGGTTTAGCAGTAAACAAGTTGCTGTACTTTTTAATAACTACATAGTGTTTCGTTATAAATAATTGTAGTAACAAAGTTGAGGTGATAAGAATGCCTAGAATATTATTTTTTTCAGGTGCAGGATTATCGGCAGATAGTGGTCTTGCGACATTTCGTGATAGTAACGGGTTATGGGATAAATACGATCCATCAGTTGTTTGTAACTATAATAACTGGAGAGAGAATTATCATCTCGTACACGAATTCTACAATCTAAGAAGAACAGAGTATGAAGGTGCTGAACCAAACAAAATGCATCTATTCATAGCTGAGATGCAAGATAAGTATGGTGCTAAAGATGTTGATGTTGTTACGCAGAATATCGATAACTTATTAGAAAAAGCGTTAGTGAAAAATGTTACACATCTACATGGACGTATAAATTATATTCATTGCGTAGATTGTAATGATGAGTTTGAAATAAGAATTGAATTTGATAGTAAAAACTACACATGTAAAAAATGTGGATCAAAAATATTTAAACCATCGATTGTTTTTTTCGGCGAGATGGCACCTATGTATCAATCTATGTATGAGTCATTTTCAAAACTCACTAAGGATGATATATTAGTTGTTGTTGGCACAAATGGAAATGTTATACCTATCGCATCTATTGCATCACAGCTTAGTGCTACAAAAATATTATGCAACCTTGAAAAGTCGCAACATATTGATGCTAAAATATTCGATCATGTGTTTTATAAACGTGCAGAAGAAGCAGTTGTGGATATTAGAGCACTTCTTGATACTCATTAAAATTATTAACTATGTAAAGTTGGCTATGTAAAGTTGGCTATGTAAATTTAGGCTTGATATAATTGTGCTATATAAAGTTTGGCTATGTAAAATTAATTGTACAAAGTTTAGTTATGTAAAGTTTGATAGTCAAAATAGAAAAAAGTTTAAAATTAAAAAGTAATATATATCGGAACGCTGAGTTTATCGGCGTTCCTTTTTTATGTTCAAAAATATATATCGTATTGAATATCTACAATACCAACTCTGTTCTTTTTTATACATATCTATGAAATAATATTAAACTACTCTCTCTTTAGCACATTAAATTAATACGATACTGCTCTCTCTTTAGTATTTTAAAATAATATTAAAATATACAAATATAAATCATTCTACTATTAAAACCGTTTAACTTGTAAATTATTAACTCTTAAAATTGAGCAACATAAAAGGGAGAGTTTACACTCTCCCCTAAATATTAAATAAAAAAAGAAAATCACGTTTAAGCAAACGCAAAAAAAAATCAACTTTAAATCTATCACTAAAAATTAGTTTTAAATTTATATTTCAAAACATATCAATTTTTAAATCTACTTTTCTAATACATTCAATTTCTAAATCTACTTTTCTAATATAGCCTAATTTCTAAATCTATTTCTCAAATACAACTATTGCTTCTGGTTTTTTAATTCTTGGAAGAACAGTTTCTATTATACGAAACGAATGATTTAAATCTTTCTGCTCTAAATATGCAGTAACTATATCTTGTCCGATTGCTAAATCAATATACTGTGGCTCTGAACAGATAAGAACTGCTTGTTGTCCTTTTAATATAGGAACTCTAAATAAACCACCTAACTGCTTCGCAATTCTGTCAACCTCTAAAAGTCCTGTGCCTGTTTGAATTCTTTGAAGATTAACATATAACTCTGGACTTACACATAAAAAAAAGTGTCCGATTAATCCTTTGCTGATAATCATGTTAACGCCTTTAACGATATCCATAAATGCGTTTTCGCCCTCTTTCCAATCTGATATTGCAACTTTTTGAACACCAGGTGCATTCATTATTCCATCAGTTTTTAGAAACTTGTTACCGAAAAATATCAACGAATCTTCAAGATTAGTAATCTTATGTGTTGCCTCAATTACCGCTGTTAAGTCTAGTGGTAAACCTGTTGAGAAATGATTTTCAATATCTCTCCATAATATACTAAAATCTGCATATATTTGTGGAAGTTCTACAAATGTTCTTCCAGTTGTCTTAACTATTCCATTCTCAAATTCTTCATTTCTAACCATTTTATCGTAAGAAACATTAATAGCACCTGAACCTAAAGGTCCATAAACTGTTAAAAATTTTCTACCATTTAAATGGTTTCTAGCTGTCTCAACTACAATCGAATCAATCTGTTTCCAGAAATCTTTTTTTATAGGAGCCCCATCCCTTGAAAGGTAATCCATAATATTCTCTCCTCCTATTTTTTAAGTAAACTGCCTACTGTTAATTTATTCACTAATACAGATTTATCTTCTGATTTTTCATCAGAACCACAACCACAATCTGCTTCACCGCCACAACAAGATGATTTATCACCATGTGTGTGCCCATCATCACCGTGTGAGTCATCACATGATGCGATTAACTTACTTGGGATCTCTCCAGATTTAATACCTAGATCTTCCATCATCTCTCTTACTTCAGATTCTCCACCTGCAAAAAACTCTGCTTCTTTAGGATCTAAATATCTAAGTAAAGTTGTTAACTCACCAACGTGAGCTTTCTCTTCATCTCTAATATCACCTAAAACAGTTTTCACAACTATATCATCTGTTGCAAGAATATGAGCTTCATATAAATATATAGCCTCTAACTCTGCTGCTATATCAAGTCTAATAGCTTGTATTAGCTCTTGTTTAGTAATCTTACGATTCACATTGCCTGCGAATGGATTTGCAAAACTTGCCATTAATAACCTCCAAAAAATTTATTATGTTACTATCTATAATTATACACAATCATACACTAAATTAAAACAGATTTATTCTGCTACCTGATTTAGCAAATATCCGTACCCCTCTGATACCATTTTAGATTTTGGAACAAATCTAAGTGAAGCACTATTAATACAGTATCGCATCCCACCACTTTCTTTAGGTCCGTCATCAAATAGATGTCCTAAATGCGAGTTACTACCACTGCTTTTAACCTCAGTTCTTTCCATTCCAAAACTTTTATCAGTACTATCTGTTATTAAGTTTTTATCAATTGGTTTTGAAAATGATGGCCATCCTGATGATGAAGCAAATTTATCCTTCGATAAAAATAACGGCTCTCCAGTTGTCACATCAACATATATCCCTTCTGCTTTATTATCCCAATACTCATTTTTAAACGGTTGCTCTGTCTTATTTTCTTGAGTAACATCATATTGTAATTTTGTTAATTTTGATTTTAACTCTTCATCACTCAACTTTTTATACTCCTTTGATGGAGAAGTTGAAACTTCATCACTACTTGTTTTAGAACTTATATTGTCTTTAGATTTCTTTGCATCTTCAAACTCTGCTTTACCTATATGACAATAGCCATCAGGATTTTTATCTAAATAATCTTGATGATAATCTTCTGCTTTATAGTAATTATTAACTGTCATCACTTCAATCGCAATAGGCTTTTTATAATCCTTTGAAACTCTTTTTACAAAATTTTCTGCAATCTTTTTCTCTACATCGCTATCATAATAAATACCTGTTCGATACTGACGTCCTACATCATTGCCTTGCTTGTTAAGTGATGTTGGATCGACAACTTTTTTATACATATCAAGTATAAAATCTAGTGATACTTTCGTTGGATCATAAACTATCCTAACACCCTCTGAAGCATCTGATGAGCCTGATGTAACATCTTTATATGTTGGATCAGCTGTTTTAGAATTAACATATCCAACATCTGTAAACACAACACCATCTATATATTGAAAGTATTTTTCAACACCCCAAAAACATCCACCAGCCACTATTATCGTATCATATTTGTCAGGAGAAAAATCTTCGTATTTCATATCTTTATTCACCACAGCCGTATATTCAGGCTCACTCTTTAAATCGTTTGCGTAACTACTGCTATCTCGTTTACAACTAGCAAATAGTGATAACATTATTCCTAACATTAATACATATATTATTTTCATAATTCTTTCTACCTAATTCCTTAATATCTACTTTATCTTATTATGCATCATAGATTAAAAGTGCTTTATTTAGACACCTGATTTAATAAATATCCGTACCCTTCTGATACCATTTCTGCTTTAGGAATAAATCTTAACGATGAACTATAAAGACAGTATCTTTTCCCACCTTTATCTTTAGGCCCATCGTAATATAAATTTCCTAAATGTGAGTTTGTAATACTGTTTTTTACATCTGTTTTATTTACGCCATCTTTATTTGACAAAATATTTATTACAAAATTTTTATCAATTGGTTTTGTAAATGATGGCCAACCAGTTCCTGAATCGAATTTATCTTTAGATAAAAATAACGGCTCTCCTGATATCACATCTACATATATACCCTCTGCCTTATTATCCCAATACTTATTTTCAAACGGTTTCTCTAACTTAATTTTTTCCGTAATATCACTCTGTAATTTAGTTAACTTTGATTTTGAAACTTCATCACCCATCGCCTTATATCCCTTTTTTGCAGATACAGGAACTTTATCGTTACTAACACCAGTCGTAGCCTTTAACTCACTATTTAATTCATTTGCTAAAACAGTTTGTTCAAAACCTACAACAGATAGTGACAACGATATTCCTAACGCTAATACATATATTGTTTTCATAATTATTTCTACCCCTATTCTTTAACAAATACTTTTTTATCTTCTTTTATATCAACAAACGGTAACGTAAATTTTTAATTTAAAACAACTATCCGAAACACTTATTAACAAAAATCAGATCGCTATCACCACCACTATCAACCGAAATACTTAACCCGTTATTTATATCTGTTGTAGTATTATTCACTAGCTCAAACATATCTATATCTAAATTATCTTCTACACTCACCGTAGGTAAACCATCTGCTGTACTTGGAGGCATAGGATTAAAATACCTGCTACACGATGTTGCAATTTCAAATTTTTCTACAATATTATATAGATAATAAACTAGATTATTATATGTGATAAAACTTCCTATCCGTGGACTTCCTGATATTGTGCTTTCATATGATTGAGAGCCATATAGTGTAATATAATCTGTGCTATCAAAACTGATTATATTATTGACATTTTCTTTACACTCAGTATCATTATCCAACCCATCACACTCTTGATGTTCATATTTATAATGAAACACAAAATATAACTCTTTCTTATTTACTCCACCAATTGACACAAAATCTAAATTATTATATATAGGATAAGTTTTAATAATTCTCCATAAACCATTTTCATATACACTAACTTCTGAGCCTATCGGTGCAAAATTATTATCTGATGTGCTATAAATGTAATGTATCGCACCATCAATAATATCTACGCTAAATGCTGTAACTTTTAAATCTGTAGGAGGTGTAATTGTTACATAATCAAGAGTTGTGTTATCGATAAAATCATCAACTATAATTTTTAATAATTTACTTTCGTTATCAATGTATGATGTTATCACTGTGCCGTTATCATAAATTTTTATAATAGGTTGTGAAACATTTTCAACGCCATTAAAATAATCTACAAAACTTGCAACTTCATCAACAGTTCCATTATCTTTCTTAAACATGCTAAGGTTATCATCAATATCAACATATGCTACAAATATATCTTGAGCTTTATTTGTGGCTATTGTTGAGTAAATAGCGTTAATACCTAGACCGTTACCTTCTGTTAAAGTTCTACCTTTTACTGTTTTATTTAGTTCATAGACTTCAATTTTTTCATCATCCTTGATGTATGTCATCGTTGCATTATCACCGAGTGGTGCAACACTATGATATCCTGTTGTCTTTCGTGCAGGAGCTGGCAGAGCAGTACTATTATCAATCTCCTCATCTCTCCAACTTCCATTAACTAAAGTATAACCTTTTATGATACTTCTATTATCACTATCTGTGATAGTGGCGATTGAGTAAAGTGTTCCTGAGTTTGTTACTGTTGCCGAGAGTCCTGTGTTTTCCATATACTTATCATTAGACATAGTGTTTGCAAGCTCGACATTAATTCCCTTAAGATTAGTCGCTCTATTTTCTTCAATAAACTCCACATCTGTTTGGTTATAATAATATTCACCATCATTATAATATAATTTCATACCTATAGCTTGTTGATCATCATTCTCATCTAGAATTATCTCAACTCCAAAATAATTAAAATAAGTTTGAGATTCCTCATGATATCCATTTGCATAAATTGCTTTTGTATAATCAATCGAGTCTACATAATGTCCGATAATTAATTTCTTGTTTGTCACATCATAACCATATATCTGACCTGAAGGAAGCTCTACTGTTACATTTCCACCTAACACAACAAAATACCACTCATTACTTGCAGCTAATACTCTAAATGTGTCGCCTGGATCTTCTTCACCACTATAAGAACACGATGTAGTGAATGTAATAATTATCAACAACATATATATATAAAATTTCTTAAACACAATTATCTCCAATTTTTAAAACAATTAAATGATAGCTACCATAATAATATAGTAACCAATCGAACTTATCACAATAGATAAATATAGAACAAACTGAGAGTATCTAATAAATCAATCTATTAGACCAAACTGCTGACTTATTAGACAACAGTTGTTGAAATGTTTTGACTGTAATTTTCATAAATTAATTTATGAAAAGAGAACCACTTAATAATAGAACCATGATACCTATATTAAGTTCAATGAAGTCTACTTTGTCTACTCATCAGGTTCTGTTGCTTTTTTACAAGGCCCAATTAATCTCTCAACAATAACTTTATCATCTATATCTAATATCCATTTAAGGACAGGACATTTATCTTGCATTACCCATATATTATTAAAATCCCACTGATTAAAATTATACGAGTTATTATATTGTTTAGAATCCATCTCAGCACCTGCATCATTTGATTTAGGCTTACCGATAGCTTTCAAATCACCATCTCCTAAATAATAGTTATCAACATAAACGCTATGAGTATTATTATCCACTTTGCCGATAATTTTCCCAACTGTTTCAACAGATGCTGATGGAGGAAATAATTTGCCGTAGCTATGTGTATTCATTAAAGCAATCTCTTCTTGCACATTGCCTATAATTCCTCCAAGACTTCCCCTGCCCATAAGTTTTGCTAAGTTTGAAGAGTTCTCAACTTCGCACCTAAAGCAAGCACCAATTATACCACCTGCAAATAATCCTCTTATTAATTGTCCATTATTTTGAGAGAGTGAAACCGATGTGTCCATACCATAACCTGCTATGCCACCTACGCTCATGTCACCACTAATCTCTCCAAGATTAACTGAGTTAGTTATATCTAACCCTGTAGCGTGCCCAACAATTCCACCAACTCCATTTCCACGACCATAAACCTTGCTGAGATTTGTAGCAAACTTGATCGTTACATTATCTGCAACACCTACAATGCCACCAACTTGATCTTCTGAACCTGTAACAGTAACATTGCTATTTCTAACATTTATTAGTTTAGCGTTTTGTGCCCATCCAACTATTCCACCTACCGATTGTTTCCCCTTAATACTGCCATTTTTTATCGTTAAATCCTTTACTGTTCCATTATCAAGAAGTCTCCTGATTAAGCCAACCTTGTCATAAACGATACTTATATATATATTAGAAATAGCTTTATTGTTGCCATCTAATGTACCTTGAAATACCGCCATACCATACATAGATTTATTATCCAGATCTATATCATTAACAAGAATAATTGTATCCTTATCGTAAGTTATTGAATCATTATCATTTGGCCTTTTTATTATCCATGCAAAATGAGTTGCATCAGTTACATAATACGTTCTACTCTCTTCATCATATCTCGGTTCATTGATAGTTTTGCCATCCCATGGAAGTGATGGAAGATTGTATGGATCGTTAACTCCACCTGCATCTGAATCATCAAAACCAAATATACCACATGATATTAATAAAAAAGATAAACTTAAAATAACAAGCCTTTTATAAAACATAAGCTATACAAACCTCTTCATAACATAAATAATAAAACAACAGATATCTTCGTACTGAAATAACCTGCTCTTTATAAAACATAAACTCCAAAAATATAAACTGCAAAAACATAAACTACAAAAACATAAACTGCAAAAACCTAAGCATTGATAATCTAAATCATTAATTAAAGATATAACCAAACTTAACTATTCAACTTAATAAGAAAATAAGTAGCAAGCACATTCAAGTACTCGCTACTTACTTATATTATTAATACACTATAGATTTTTAAACTAAACTATAAAAAACAACTTCTTTACTTATTACACTCAAACTTGTTTTTAATTAAAATAAACCAGGAGTAACAGCTAATTTAAATGCTCCACCATCTTTCATATTCAATTTCATAACTTTAAGTTTGCCATCATCTGAAATATAAGATATATGGATATCACCTGTTGGTAAAACTTTATCTGTATCCGTTGCATAAGGATCTAAATTAACAGCTTTAACTTTATCAGAGTTATCTACTATAGTGATACCTGGAACTACTACTGTACTGCCTATAGGTATCTCAATACTTACTGTCTTTTCACCTGCAAAAGCTGCTAAACTGCCACTCTCTGTAATTCTTAATGGTGTTAAAATTAACTTACTAGCCTTGTTATATAAAAAGTAAAGATTATCTCCCTTTGATATAAGTTTTGCATCAACAAAACCAGCACCCGTTATCGTAGGTAATATCTGCTTCGTCCATGCAGGCTTAACACTGTTTGAGTTATAGAGATATATATCAGTCCCACTACTTACCGTAGTAACAGCGTATAATCTTCCACCTGCATAAGCTAGTGAAATAGTATTAGTGTCAACACTATCAACAGGAGGCAATCCAGTGCCTGTTATCTCTGTGCCCCATGCACCAGGTGTAGGTTTAACATCAAGAAAAGATGTAGACACTGAGAACTTATTACCACCCTCAGTAGTTAGACCAGCTGTAAACAATTCATTTTTATCTACAACTATTGTTTGAACAATATCTTGATCATGCTTGATAACATACTCACCACCTGTGATTATGGTTTCTTCACCATCAACACCTTCAGTACTTCCACTACTTGCAACATAAAGCTTATCGTTAGCCGTTACTGTTACTAAGCCAGTAACCTTGTCTGCCCTTACATTACGTTTTACATCTATAAAACTACCGCTATCTATTGATCTACCGCTATCTATTGAACTCACAGGAGATAACCCAGGTTTTAATTTTAAGGTTGTAACCTTCTTAGTAGTATTATTTATTACTGTAGCTAAAATATCTTTGCCTATAGATTGTAATGATGAACTAATAACCTTATATCCAGCAGTTGTGCTTGAGTCCCACTTTGGATTATCAGATTTATCTATTGTATACGATAGTGTAATATTATCAGCACTTGTTTGAGAAAGAACATAAGTTACATTATCAGCTATAAGAGTTGAAATTTCTGAGTTTGGCACAATCACTTCATTACCACCAACAACTTTAGCAGTACCGCCTTCCATACCAACAAACCTTGTAGCTAGTACAGAATCATCTTCATCAACATATTCAACATGTTGAGTGTGATCCCAAAATTGCACAACATTCTCTTTATTTTTAAAATATATATTTAATTTTTTATTTTCATTGGTATTTCCAGATATTTTAATACCTACATATTTATCTTCTAATTCACCTGAATTAGCATCTTTATATATCGCTTTAGTAGGATCAGTAAGATTATCTTGACGCAGATAAGTAAATAAAGCTTTCGTATCTGTACTGTTCGTGATAGTTCCATTATCATGAATATTAGCACCGCTATCTTCTAATGCAAATTCATAACCATCTTTTCTAGCATAATCGATAAACGTCTTAGGAAAAACATCTACATTAGCATGGTCTTCATCAAATCTGACATCAGTACCTTTACTCCAAAACTTAGATTCGTTATTATGATTATTGAAATAAAATCTTAGATCCTTGTTATCTCCCTCTCCAACAATTTCTACTCCTAAATAATTATTACCTTCAGATTTATAAATTGCTTGATCAGCTACTTTAACCCCAACCGGAATATCAGTATATTCAAATATCACTATGCTTTCATCATGATAATAAACAAGAGTACCTTGTTTTAATAAATTGACATAAGAATCATCTTTTGTATAAATATATTTTGTTTTAGGTGCTAAATCTAAAAATTCTACCTGATTTACAGAAACGTTATCTTTCTGTGAACGTCTCAGATTGATATCATCTGTATTAGTCCAGTAATAGCCACCACTGACTTCTTCGTCAAAAACAAATTCTAAAACTTTATTTTTACCTGTGCCGATAATATTCACAACAAAAAATCTATTTAAAGTTTCTCCAGGTAGTTGAGCATTATAAATCGCCTTAGAGTTATCACCCTCAAACTGCTCTACATAACTATAAACCGCAAAAGCTTTATCTTTAGCCATTATAGAACCGTTATCAACTAAGTGAAGCGTTGTATTATCATATATCGGTGAACGATAATTATCCATCGCTGCGAACTCAGTGAAGTTATCAAACGAGCTTGCCCCAGGTGCAGCTTCTTGTGTGCAGGATATTAAAAAAGTTGCCGTAACTAATCCTAGAATTTTAATTTTATCAAATCGCTTAAACATCTCTGTATTCTCTCTCTTTTTTCTTTCTCATCAGTTTTAGACATATATCAACATCAATGTTCTATCGTTAAACCAATAGTTATATTTAATAATATAAGTGAATGATACTATAATGTCAAAAAAAAAATCAATTATTTGATTTTTTTTATTCTCAAAACATTATTAATTACACTATTACTATATATTTACTCGATAATAAATAAGTTTTATGATATTCAACAGATCGTAAATTAAAAAGAGGATGAGCATAATACCCACCCTCTCTATTATAATTAGTAATTTATAGTTACTAAAATTTTAACTCTTTACTTTTTACTCTTTAGCAAACTAAAGAGGCATTGTATATGATTTACTGTAAAGCATTGGATTGCTGTATTTAAGATCTTCTGGAGATCCATCTCCAACATAAACTTTAAATATTCCCATACCAGGTAGCGCAACTACACCAGGAACAATCGCAGCCTCTTCTCCAACAGGATCACTCTCAGCTAATTTTGTAACAGTATTTGCCGTAGTATCAACATGATAAACCTCAGTCATAGCATCTGTTCTTGTAAAGTAAACAGTTGTCTCATCAGCTACTATAGAAGTAGTTACCGCATTAGATACAACTGAACCTACAACTTCAGTCCATACATAAATATTATCTCTAGGATCGTTATCTTTATACATTTTCTCACCACTAACAACATACAATGCAGTACCTATTGCAAATAGTTTGATATCAGCAGTAGTAGCAGGAAGATTTCCAGTTATATTTGACGGAACAGACTCTGCAGTCATTTTATTAATCACAGGAGTAGTTGCGTTCATAATACCACCGATAAAAACATCTGTACCTATTGTAACTACTGATTTAGGATCCATAGCTTTAGTATCAGAATATAAATTTTTACCTGTCTGAACACCGTCAACAGTTACTTTACTAAGTGCTGCTTGATTAGAGGCTAAAGTTGCAATAAAGAAACCATCGTTATCATTAATTGATCCAGCACCTATTGCATAACTTTCACATAAAACTTTCTGGTTTGAAGAAACTAGTGATATCGGATCTCCATTAGATTTAAAGAACTCAACATTTGCAAATCCTGCATCCACTCCATCTTGAACAGCTAAGAACACATCATCACCGATAAATTGTAACGAAGTAGATATCATATTATCAACGATTGTTCCAGTAACATTTGAGCTTGTTGTAGTTACTGTTTTACCGTTTATAACATTTTTAAATAATGTACCACCAGAATTAAGAGTCTCATTATCTGCAAGTGTGTATGCGATATTATCTTTATACACTGTTGAAACAGCTCCATTAGTTTTTACATTTGCCTGTGTAAGTGTTGCAGTTGGAATTGAATTATCTGTTACTCCAAATCCACCGTTAATAGTTCTTGTAGCTAACAGAACACCGTTAGCTGATGCGAATTTAACATCTGCCATATTTGCCCAGTAAGCACCAGTAGCAGTTGTACTATTATCAAAATAGAAGTTTAATTTAGCGCCATCAACTTCAACACCGAAATATTCATCTGCATCAGGATTTTTATAAACAGCTGTAGTTGATGTTTTTTCCTCTGCGACTGTATAAGTTTTAGTATTAAAAAGTATATCGCCAGCTGTAGGAGTTGTATCACCAAGTTTAGTTAATGTTCCTTCTTTTGTAATAACAAGTTGATACGACTTACCAGCAACATTCTCTTTGAAACTTTGTTCAGGAAGAGATGTCCCTGCTTCTGTAGTAAACACAACTGTATCAGCTGTCGCAAAATATGTAGGAGCTGAAGCCGTACCATTTACATAAAATTTTATCACTCTTGGACTTGCTGTATTTACTAACTCAATACCTAAAAACTCATTAGGGTCTAATACATTTGTGCTTTGATACACAGCATGAGTTTTATTATCACTAAGTTTATTGTTGTATGTAAATAAAATATGATTACCTGCATCAACCACATTACCATCAATTATAGAAAACGGTATATCACTCGGAAGACTATATCCTGTTCCTGCTGATAGGTTTGTGAAATTATCAATCGCTACTGGAATAGTATTTACAGTTTTTGTTGTATCAAAAGTAACAGTTCCTGATGTAGTAAAAAATTCTGATACATCGCCTGTCCCCTTATTGAACACAAATTTTAACTGTTTAGCATCGCCAACACCTATAATTTCTACACCAAAAAACTGTGCATCATCAAATTTGTAAACTGCTTGCTTATTATCAGTTTTTACTGGTTGATCTACAAATGTGTAGAATAAAGTTTTGTTATCAATACCATCTACCATAGCCCCAGTTTTATTATCAAGGTTAAGTTTCATACCCATAATAATCGGATTACTGTATCCGTTCATCCCTGCGAAGTGTGTAAAATTATCAAACGTCTCAGGACCTGGTGCTGGTGCTGGAGTATTGCCTGAATCATCATCTGAGCATGCAGTAAATACCGTAAGCACACCTAAAGCTAATAACATTAACTTACTTAATTGTTTAAACATTTTGAATTTCTCCTTTTCATCTTTTCTCTTTATTTATACTAAAAATAAATATATGTTTATAACATTAACCATATATATTATATCCACTCAATTAAAATAGTACTCATTAAACATATCAGAAATATTATCTTGCATAATTATATTTTTTCTTAATAGATCTCTCAAATTATTAATTGTAAGTTATATAAAAAAGCTTGAATTGATAGTAAGATATAACCTTTAAACAATATTTATATCACTAATTATTTAGTTCTATTTTCTATATTAGTTTCATATTTAAACGTAAATGATATAATAAAAAAAGGATGAGCATTACACTCACCCTCTCTATTATAATTAGTAATTTATAACTACTAAAATTTAATTCTAAAAAATTGCAAACATCTAATATATTGACGCTATAGATGGAACTTCAAATATATCCTCAATTACCATAAGGTGGTTGTATCTAAGTAATCTTTTTCCACCTATCACTTCAACATCTATAATAACTACTCCTAACTCAGATCCTAATGAAACTAATGCAGGATGAACAGCACCATCTATATTTATTGTGTCCGCATCTCCTAACTTAGTTAATGTTATATTATCAAGAGTATAAACTGATGGAGTTAAATAATCTCCTCCACTCGATCTTGATATAATATAAACATACTTATCATCTGTAACTATATCCTCAAAATCTGTTGGAAATGCACCTGTAACTAAGAGAGTTTCTCCGTTATGGATTTTATATATTTTATAGTTGTGACCATTTTTGACAGTTAAATATAAAATATCATTAAAGACAAATAATTTACCATTCGTTCCTACAACATTCGCTACATTAATAGATGAATTTCCTGTGCCTGTTACAATATAAACACGTGTACCATACTGTCCTGCAACATAAACCTCGTCGGTTATTCTAACCACTGATGAAGGAGTCATGTAGCGATTTGCAAGATAAAGATAAGTACCAGATATTCCATTACTTGTAACTTTTCTGATAGATGGGTAATTGTAACCATTCATCATATTACTCGCTAAATAAAAACTCTCATCTAATTCTCCTCCAACTGCGTGCATAGTTCCACGAGTTAAACTATAAAAATATCCTCCATGAGGAATACTTAATCCATTTCCAGCACTACTATACAGTCTAATATATCCAGAATTTAAATACATTAGATATCCAGTACTGCCAAACATCTGTAAAGTGTTAGGATAGTTCGCACCTACTTGAGGATTAACATAAGTGCTAGCACCAATTGGACCTATTTCATCTGCTACTCCCGTAAACAGTCTACCTTGGTTGTATGCTGAGTTACGACTGAATATATACATCGTTCCATATCTATAAATTGCAGAGATATATCCATCTACTGGTATAAAGTTTGAATTATCTGTAATATTACCACTTGGTACTCCATTTACAAATAATTTAGATGTTGATTTTATAGCTAATATCGCATCCGCACCTTCTGTAAACCTAACATCATTAAGGCTATCCCAATAATCATGTATATTAGATTTGTTATCGTAATAGAAATCTAACTTATTTTCATTAACAACTACACCGAAATATTTATTTAAACTTCCAGCTTGATACACAGCTCTACCTGAAACAATGCTATTAACATATCTGTATAATTTGTTATCTACAATTATATCTCCATTATCAGCTATCTGAGTTTCTTCTCCTTCATAATTAATAGGAAGTTGAAATGTTTTACCAGCAACATCATCTAAGAATGTAGTTACTGGAAGTGTAAATGTAGCTTTAGTATTAAAATTTACTTGAGATGCTGTTAGAAAAAATGTTGGATTTTCTTTAGTACCATCAACATAAAATTCTAATACTCTCGGGTTAGAACTATTTACTAACTTCACACCTATAAACTGGTGAGAGTTTAACTTGCTCGTAGTCTGATATATAGCATGAGTTTTATTATCACCTAAATAATCATCATATTGAAAAAGAGTATTCTTACTTCTATTAATCATATTACGTTCAGATACTGAAAACTCCACTCCATCTAGAAATTTATACCCACCACCCACAACTAAATTTTTAAAATTGTTAATAGAGTCTGGAATAGTCATCATCGTTTTACTTGTGCTAAAATCAACTGTTTCTAAACTATCAAAAAACTCTGACTTATTGCCTTCATCTTTATTGAATATAAATTTCAAATATTTACTATCACCTTCACCAATAACTTCAACACCAAAAAATTGATCTGCGCCGTATCTATATACAGCTTGTCTTCCATTAAATTTATCTGGCTGATATACATATGTGTAAACAAGAGTTTCGTTATCTGCATGATCTACAAGATCGCCACTTGTTCTCTCTCTAAAGTCATCAACTATATTAAGTTTCATCCCTGGGATAATAGGATTTGGATAACCCTCCATAGCGGATAGTTCAACAAAATCCTCTTCCACCTTCTCCTCATCAACTGGAGGTGTAGCCTTTTTACTTTCTACACATGAGACAAATATTATCAACATTCCTACTGTTAATAATATGAGCTTACTTATTTTTTTAAACATCTTTAATGTCTCCTTCAACCTCTACATATTAATACTTATTTATTTACAATGAATTTATGTAATATATTATTGTGGATAATTATATTTTTTATTAATAAAGCTATCAAATTATTAATTATAAGCCATAATTAAAACTGATAATTGAGAGCGTTATAACTACTTTAAAATCAAATCTATTGCTTATTAAAAGTAAAATAATTATGTCTAAATATAAAAAGTTATTATGCATGGATATAAAAAAAGGATGAGCATTACACTCATCCCTCTCTATTATAATTAGTAATCTTTTATAAATTACTAAAATTTGATTTTAAACCACTAAAAATTTAATAACCAGATGCAGGCATTTGAAACGGTGTATCACTTACTACAAAATTGTTATATCTAATAACCTTATCACCAAAGATAGTTTCAATATCAAAAACAACTACTCCTAAATCTGATCCTAATGAAACTAGCGACGGAACAACATTTGCAATTATTGGTACATAAGTAGCGTCTGCGATCTTAGCTAAAGTTATATCAGAAAGAGTGTATGCCGATGTTATTAAATTAACACCACCATTAAGTCTTGTTACAACGTAAACATATTTATCGTCTGCAACAATAGACTCAACGTATGCTGGAAGAGAGTCTCCTGTAACACTATAAGCTACCTTACTACTAATTTTATACATTTTAGAAACAGTACCATCCCTCACAACTAAATATAAAACCTCATTTAAAACCAATAACTTGCCATCCTTTCCTGTAACAGTAGCTATAACAGAAGATGTTCCTGTACCTGTATTGACAATAACATCTTCTCCAACTGTACCTGCAACATAAACCTCTGTCCCCATTCCAGTTACTGATGTTGGAATTAAGTTAGTAGTAGCAAGTAGTTTTTCAACACCCATACCAGCACCTGTTAGTTCACGAATTTGTGCTCTTTGCTTAACATTATTATTTGTTGCTAAATATGTTTTACCGTTAGTACTTGTGCCGATCGCATAAGACGATGCTGGAAAGTTACTTACAAATCCATCTGCAACATCAATAATTTCACCCTCTTTATCGAACATCTTAATCTCAGTGACAACTGGAGAAATGATGTACGGTGTTGCACCTAAAACTTGTAATGAATGAGGTATTATATTAGCAACAGCATTTGCAGCAACTTGTGAACTTGTGCCTATTGGTCCTATGCTATCTACTGTACCGATAAATAATGTACCTGCGTTTCCTTTACTCTTATTATCAGCTAATAAATAAGCTTGACTGTTTTTATATACTCCAGATAACTTACCAGAATCTGGCACTTGATCTGCAACATCTGTAACATTACCGCTTGGAACACCTTTAATAAATGAACCGTCAGGAGTTCTTGCAGCTAAAATTGCCTCTGCTCCTTGTACAAATTTAACATCACTCTCAACTGTCCAATAAGCTGCCGTATTAGAACTATTATCCAAATAAAAATCTAAAGTATCTTCATTAATTACTACTCCAAAAAACTTACTTGTTTCTGCAACTTTATACACAGCTTGAAGTGGTTCAGTGCTACTTACATATTTATATGTTGTGCCTTTAAAAAGTATATCTCCATCATTAGCTAATTTAGTTACCTTGTCTTTAAAATCAATAACTAATTGAAATGATCTACCAGCCGCATTATCTAAGAATGAATTTACTGGCATACTTTGAGTAGCTTTAGTATTAAAAGTAACTGCCTCTGCTGATGTAAAATATTCTGGATTTTGAGCAGTCCCTGCAACATAAAAATCTAAAGTTCTTGAAGTAGGAGTGCTTGTTAATATCACACCTACAAATCTATTAGGATTTGCAACACTTGTACTTTTATATACAGCATGAGTTTTGTTATCAACAAGTCTATTATTGTATGTGAAAAGAGTATGATTATCATCATCAATCATATCATTGCCAGATATAGAGAAAAATTCTTGATCTAAAAATTTATAACCACCACCTATTGCTAAGTTTGTGAAATTATCAATCATTACTGGAATACTGTTTATAGTTAATTCACTGTTAAATATTACAGCTGCTGAACTAATAAAAAATCCTGACTTGCCATCTGGACTTTTTTCAAATACAAATTTTAACTGTCTACTATTTCCTGTACCTGTAATCTCTACGCCAAAAAATTGCTCATCACCAAACTTATATACTGCTTCAGTGTTATTCGTTTTTACTGGCTGATCTATATATGTATAAATCACACTTTTATTATCTGAACTATCTAAAAGATCACCACTACGTCTGATGTCATTAGCAGGAGCTAGATTAAGTTTCATCCCTTGAATAATCGGATTGAAATATCCTTCCATCGATGCAAAATCAATAAAATCTTTAGCCTCCTCTGGTGGGGTATCATTTGTATCATCTGTACATGAAATAAATACCATTAACATACCTACAGTTAATAACGTCAACTTTCCTAATCTTTTCAACATTTTACAATCTCCTTTTTATCTCTAATTAACAAATAAATAAATATTACTTATTCATATATTTTACAAACTACTTCATGGATAAATTTATCCATATAAAACTTCTAATCTATCTAATATAATATTGTGCATAATTATATTTTCTATTAATCGATCTCTCAAATAATTAATTGCAAGCAATAGTTTAAGTTGATTACTAAGAATGGTTTATGGTTTTTAAGGTTAAGTTAATTATGTCTAGATATTAAAAAAGATGAGCATCAAACACTCATCTTCTCTATCAATAATCAATAATTTATTGCTACTAAAATTTAATAAACAGATACAGGCATTGTAAACGGTGTATCAAATACTTTAAGATGATGATATCTAAGTAAATTTTTACCATCTATTGTTTCAACATCAAAAATGACTATACCTAAATCAGACCCTAATGAAACAAGCGAAGGTGTTACACTAGATACAACCGTTATCACAACTCCCTCAGCTATCTTATTTAATACTGTATCATTAAGCGTATACGCTATTGGTTTGAGCGGAATACCGTGAAATAATCTAGATGTTATATACACATATTTATCATCAGCCGTAATAGCCTCAAACTCTACTGGAAGAGTAGCACCTGTAACTAGAAACGATCCATTATTAAGAAGTTTATACATTTTAGTACTAGTATCTGTTACGACTAAATATAAAGTGTTATTAAAAACAAATAACTTTCCATCTGTTCCTGTAACTGTCGCAAACTCTGTTACAGTATTAGAAGTTGTTACAACACGATTAACTATAACGTCTTCACCAACATCTCCTGCAACATAAACATCATCACCTATTTTAACAACTGATGTTGGAACTAGATTACTATTTGCAAGTGCAACGATGCTATAATTATTCATACCAGCAGCTGTGACCTTACGAACCTTTGCCTCAGTTTTTGTTAAATTATTACTTGCTAGATAAAAACCGTTACTAAACTCTGCACCTATCGCATATAACACTCCAGCAAAACTGCTAACATGTCCATCACCCACATCTATAACCACTCCAGCTTCATCAAACATTTTAATGTTTCCACTATCTTGTGAAATTATATAAGGCGTTTTATCTATAACTTGTAATGAGTCTGATCTGATATTAACAACTGCATTTGTTGCAACTTGTGAACTTGAACCGATAACCCCTACCTCATCTGCTATCCCTTTATATAACGTTCCTCTATCTCCTGATGTTTTATTATCAGCCAATATGTACACTATATCATTTTTATACTGTGCAGATATAACTCCATCAGTTGGCACTTCTGTTTCAATAGTTGTAACATTATCACTTGGTACGCCATTTAAAAACGAGCCATTTAAAGTTCTAGTAGCTAAGATAGTATCTGCACTTTCTACAAACTTTACAGCCTCAGGAGTTGTCCAGTAAACTGGATTATCACGACTATTACTAAAATAAAAATCTAAATCAGCTTCATTCATTTTTGCACCGAAATATTCACTCTTACCTTCAACTTGATATACTGCAGTAAGAGGTGAATCGCTTTTATTATATTTATAGACTGTTCCATAAGATTCGATATCTCCATTAAAACCGATTAGACTCAACATACCTTGATAGTTAATAATAAGTTGAAATAGTTTATAAGCGACATTATCTAAATATGATTTAACTGGAAGTTTATCAGTTGCTTTATTATCAAAATTTACGTCCTCCGCTTTAGGAAAATATGTTGGATTTGAAGCTGTTCCATCAACATAAAAATCTAATACTCGTGGACTTGCATCACTCACCAATATAACACCTATAAACTGATTAGGATTTACAGCACTTGCACTTTGATATACAGCATGAGTTTTATTATCACCTAAATAATTATTGAATGTGAAATGAATATGATTATCATCATCAACCATATCATCTCCAGATATAAAGAACGGCTCATCATCTAAAAACTTATATCCACCACCTGCTGATAAGTTTATAAAATTATCTATCACCTCTGGAATAGTTGTTGTAGTTTTAGTAATATCAAAGTTAACTGCTTTTACACTTTCAAAAAACTCTGACACATTTTCTTCACTTTTATTAAATATAAATCTCAACTGTTTATCTGTTCCAGTACCGATAATCTCTACACCCATAAACCCATTAGCACCAGCTCTATATACAGCCCTCGTATTATCAAATTTATCTGGTTGATCTACATATGTGTAAAATATAGTTTTATTATCAGCATTATCTAAAATATCACCACTTGTTGCATCTTTGCTATCATCAGCAAGGTTTACTTTCATGCCATTAATAATAGGATTTGCATAACCTTCCATCGCTGCGAACTCAATAAAATCTTTAGCCTCAGCAGGTGGAGTATCATCTTTTTTATCATCAGCACATGAAATAAATATCGTTAACATTCCTGTTGATAATAGTATCAACTTCCATAAATTCTTAAACATATTTAAACCTCTCTATTTTGTATAATCATAATTTATCATCAAATATATTTCAAAAAAATAGTTACCATAAATTAATTAAACCGTTAGTTATGAGAAAGATAATTAATATCTAACATAAATAATATTAATAATAAAATAGTAACAAAAAAGGATGAGCATAACACTCATCCTATCTACATATCTTAGCAACTATTAACTCATAATTAATAGTTACTAAAACCTAATTCTAAACTTATAAACAATTAAATAAAATTTATGGCATAACGTACGGTCCATCAGATACGATAAGATTATTAAATCTAAGAACATTCTTACCACCGATATTTTCAACATCAACAATCGCTAACCCTAAATCGCTTCCTAAAGAAATAACAGCAGGAGAAACGTTTGCAATAGTCATAGTAGCTGCATCTGCAACCTTAGTTAATGTTGTGTCGCTAAGCGTATAAACAGTTGGTATCAATGTTGTGCCGTTAGTAGCTCTTGATGTAATATATACATATTTATCATCAGCGACTATTGATTCAAAATCTACTGGTAATGTAGCTCCTGTAACGATAGCATTTGTATCCTCTGTAATTTTATACATTTTAGTACCACTATCTGTAACTATTAAATATAACATACCTTTAATCTCTATCAACTTCCCGTTACTTCCTGTAATCGGATCAAGTAGAATAGAACTACCAAGAGATTTAATAATTTTAACATCTCCTGCCACATTACCAGCCATATAAACATACTCGTTAAATCCAATTACTGATGTAGGAACCATAGACGTGTCTATAAGTCCAAGTGGAGTCCCTTGAAAACCTGTACTCTCCACTATACGATATTTTCCAGCGTTAGCACTTGTGCTGTTACTTGCCACAATAAACTTATCGCCACTGTTCGCTCCAATCGCATATGTGTGAGCTTTAACAGAATTATCAAACCCTATTTTTCTAGATATCAATGTTCCATCAGCATTAAAGATATTAACGTTGGTATCATCTTTTGACACGATGAATAACGTTGTACCTATAAGTTGTAATGAATTAAATTTCATCTCCGCTACAGCATTTGTTGCAACTTCTGAGGCAACTACTGATAACGTAGGATCGTTAATAACTTTCTTAAATAACGTTCCAGATTGTCCTGTAGTTTTATTATCAGCTAAAAGATGTAGCTCATTATTTTTATATAAAGAAGCTATCACACCAGTTGTTGGAACTTGACCATCTACATCTGTAATATTAACACTTGGAGATCCATTAAGTAATGCTGAATTAGGAGTTCCTTTAGCTAGCATAACACCCGTTCCTTCTACAAATTTAACATTATTCTCAGCAGTCCAATATGCACCAATAGCTGGATCACTACTATTATCTAAATAGAAGTTTAATTTAGCCTCATCAATCTGAACACCAAAGAACTCAGTTGCACCTTTTTTATATACAGCAGTAAGTGGATCAGCACTACTTACATATTCGTATGTAGTTGCACCATCAACTATATTACCGTTATCTTCTAACTTAGTTAAAACTCCGTTATTTTCAATAATAAGTTGATATGTTCTACCTGCCGCCTCATCTAAAAATGATTTTGTAGGAAGTTTATCTGTTGCTTCTGTATCAAAATTAACATCTCCTGCTGTTGGAAAATATGTTGGATTTTGAGCTGTGCCATTAACATAGAATTTTAATACTCTTGGGTTACTGCTACTTACTAATATTACACCTAGAAACTGGTTAGGGTTTACTACGCTAGTACTTTTATATACAGCATGAGTTTTATTATCAGCTAATTGATTATCATAAGTAAAAAGAATATGATTATCATCATCAATCATATTATCTCCAGATATAATAAAAGCTTCTTTATCTAAAAATTTATACCCAGCACCTGCTGCTAAGTTTGTGAAATTATCAATTGATGCAGGAATACTATTTTTAGTTAAAGCTACATCAAAAGTAACTGCTGCTGCAGTTGTAAAGAAAGCTGATTTATCATCTGCTGTTTTCTCAAACACAAATGTTAATATTTTACCACTACCCTCTCCTGAAACTTTTACACCAAAAAATTGTGCATCACCAAATTTATATACAGCTTGAGTGTTATCAGTTTTTACTGGTTGATCTACATATGTGTAGAATATAGTTTTGTTATCTGCATTATCTATCAGATCACCACTATTTACTCTAAGTGCATCAACTAAATTTAGTTTCATACCTGGAATAATCGGATTTGCATAACCTTCCATCGCTGCAAAGGCTGTAAAATCAGAAAAATCAACAGGTGGTATATCATCATCTGCCTTATCCTCTGCACATGAAACAAACACCATAAGTGAACCTATCGCTAATATCATTAGCATACCTAATCGTTTAAACATTATAAATTTCTCCTTTTTCTTCTTTCTAATTTTTTACTGTTAAAATCTTTAACAAAACTTTTCATCACTATATTTTCAATTAATCAATCACTCAAATAATTAATTATTATTAATATTTAAAACTGTTATCTGTTACCTGTTTATATAGTTTAAGATTGAATTGATTTGAAGTTGTTACGGAAAATTGATAGAAAAATTTGTGGAAAAAATATATGAAAAAAATGTGTAAATATAAAAGCACATAAAAAAGTGGACAAGCATTACACTCATCCACTTATATTTATAATTACTAACTTTTAAAAAAAATTAGTAAAAATTTAACTCTGAAATTAACTAACTGATTAAGGCATTTGAAATGGTGCGTCAGTTGCCATAAATTGATTGTATCTAAGAACTTTAGCTGTACCACCAAGATTTTCAACATCAATAACAAGTATGCCAAGTCCCATAGGTAGAGAAACAACAGTTCCGTTAACCTGAGTATCTACATCACTAACTATACCAGTAGTAGTAGAAGGGATAGGAGAAATCTTAACTAACATTGTTGGAGTTATCAGATAAGCAGTTGTAGTTGAAGTGTCAGAAGTCGCACCAAGTTCTGTGATATACATAACTGAACCAGAAATATCAACTGATGTAATAGTAGTTGGAAGTGTTACACCCTGTTGTGCGTTATCTATAGCTGTAACTACAGTCCAAGCATTTGTACCATCAAATTTATACAGCTTTCCTTCTACTACTGCATATATATCTGTACTGTAAACTGCCAACTTAACACCACCATCAACAATACTAGCACTAGGGAGACCAGTAACAGGTATTGAAACTTTAGTACTAGTGTCGCCAAGTGTAACATTATCAATCACAGCTGTACCACTAGGACCACTTTCATTAACACCTGCAACAAGAATGTTAGTAGTTCCGATAGCAACTACTGATGTAGGTATCATATAATTAAGAGCAGTACCCTCAGTTTTTATACCAGTAGCACTTATTTTATGAAGTTTACTGCTAGTACCATCAACATCAATAGCAACGTGTTCAGCACCAGCTGCATAACCAACACCTGTAATAGAAGCGGCTTCGCCTGTAACTGGAGTTGGAGCAGTTCCATCTTTTGCATACAACTTAACATCTGTTTTATCAGCATTATCAATTATAACTGGAGTTACGCCACCTATAAGTTGCAATGCATCAGTAAGCATATCTGTAATAATCTCTATTGCAACTGAAGTTTTAGCGATATTGATTTTCATTGTTGTTAGATCTATTGTACCAGTAAATAATGTACCTTTACTCCCCGCTTTATCCTGTGCAAGTGCATATAATTTAAAACCTGAAGAAAGTTTTGCAGATATACTACTTAACGCTGGGACTTCGCTATCTACATTTGTTACATTATCAGTAAATGGACCATTTACAAAAACTGCATTTGGAGTTTTTGCAGCTAATAGAACATCAGTTCCTGCTACAAATTTAACGGCAGCAGCTGTAGCCCAATATTTAGCATTTGTACCATCTTTAGCAAGATAGAAATTTAATGCTTTATTATCAGCAACATATTCAACACCAAAATAGTTTCCATCACTCTCTATATAAACAGCAGTAGTTGAACTTGTTGAATTATCATATCTAAATTGAATACTCTGATTATCATCTGATTTTATAGAACCGTTATCTAATACAAAGTTTTTTCCACCAGTCATGTTATTAACAAGACTAAATGATTTACCACCAACATTCTCTAAGAAAGTTTTTGGAGTTGGATCACCACCGTTTCCATCTCCACTACTTGTATCTGTACACGCTGAAAATACCATTAACGCACTTACTGCTAATAACATTAGCTTACTTACTTTTTTAAACATTCTCAATTTCTCCTAGTTTTTTGTTTTTCTCTACTTAACTCATACAAAATATATCATTATCCTTTAATACATACATATATATACATAAAGGCTAACTATCTTAATAATATAACTTACACAATTTATATAATCATAAATCGTTAAGCAATAGTACTAGCTATTATCAAAATGTCAAGTGTTTAAGGGTAAAAGAATGTATAAAAGTGTATAAAAAAATGGATGAGCATTACACTCATCCACTTATATTTATAATTACTAAATTTTAAAAAATATTAGTAAAAAATTAACTCTGAAATCAACTAACTAACGACTACTTAGTAGGCATTAAAAACAATTTATCGCTTGTTGTAAAGTTGTTGTATCTAATAACAGGATCAGTACCACCAATCTTCTCAGCATCAATCACAAGTACATTACCTTCAGATAGAGCAACAGTTGCAGGAGCAACCTCAACTACTACATTTGCAGTTAGTGTGTCTGAACTATTTGCAGTCTCACTCTTAATTAACGTTGCACCATTTATTGTATAAGCAGTTGTAGTTGTAGATGCAGCACTTGTTTTTGCTGTAACATAAAGAACTGAACCTGCACCTTTAACTGATAAAATATCAGCAGGAAGTTCTGCACCCTCAACATTATCAAATTTAGGATCTCTTATTTTACGCAATAAATTAGTACCATTCGGCGACTTATAAAGCACATACATATCAGTGCCAATAGCAACTAAGTCTAAAGTTGTATCTGGACTAATATAACTATTTAGTTTTTTAGCATTCTTATGCAAAACAATATTCCCATTCGCTGCACCACTAGTCATAAGACTTGCAACATAAAAATCAGTACCATTAGTAGATATATCTTTAATGATTGCAGTACCAGTCATATCTTCAAGCACAACTGGAGTTCCAAGAACAACTTTATCATCATCACCAACACTTACTTTGCGAACTCTTGCAGTAGCTGTAGGTGTTGCACTAACCGTACTATCTTTATCAGATGTTGCTATATAGAAACCTGTAGCATCTGAGCCAGCACTGATCGCATAAGAACCAGCTGTTACGTTATCGATTGTTGAAGTCTTAACGCCTTTTGATGTGTATATAGTAAGTTTATCTGTGTTAGCCTCTGTACCTGTTCCTTTAGTAACGATATATAGAGTAGATCCTATAAGTTGCAATGACTCAGTTGTCATATCTTTAAGGATACCTGTTGGAAGTTGTGTGCCAGTAATAGTAATTCCTGCTTGACCCATTCCACCAGTGTATAAAGTACCGATGCCACCTGGAGTTTTATTATCTGCAATTACTGATAACTCTCCCATGCCTGCATTAAATAATGCTGAGATAGCACCAACTGTTGGAACCTCATCAGTTATTGCTGTAACGTTATCATTAAGACTTCCTCTTGATAACATTCCATTAATATTTTTACTAGCTAATAAAACACCATCGCCTGATACAAATTTAACGGCAGCAGCTGTAGTCCAATAATCACCAGTAGCCGTTGTGCTGTTATCAAAATAGAAATTTAATGGTTTATCTACTGCAACATACTCAACGCCAAAGAAATTGCCTTCACCGTTTAAATAAACTGCTGTAGTTAAACTTGTTTCACTATTGAATGTATAAAGAACAGATTTATCTGTATTTAATATTGAACCGTTATCTTGAGCTACTAAATTTTTAGTACCTGTAGCAACTGAAACTAATTGAAACTCTTTCCCACCAACTGAACTTATAAAAGTTGCTGGAGGTGTTGATCCACCTGACTCTTCATCTGAACACGCCGCCGCAACTGTTAGAACACCGACTGCTAATAACATTAGCTTACTGATTTTTTTAAACATTTTAAACTCTCCTCTTTTTACGTCTTCTATTTAAACCATATAACTATATTATCTATTCTTAATTAAATGAAAACTAATTAATAAATTAAATAACTATACGTTTTAAATTACTAGACAAGGATATAGACTTAAATAATAATGTCAAGGCATTAAAATATAATTGTTATTTGATATATATTTAAGTATTCGTAGGTATGACATAAAGTTATAAAGAATAATTTGATTAAAAGATTTTTAAGTATTATATATAAATATACATGGTTATTTAGATTATTTACGATTTATAAGAGAGTAGCGTGAGTGAGATTATTGAGATTGGTTGAGCAAGTTATATTGTTGTTGAGTGTAGATTGATCGGTTGTTTTCTGAACATTTACAATCACATAAAATTGTATAACTAAAAATTAATACAATTAAGATCTATTCCTAAATCATTTAAATCTTAATTGTAAGTTTAACTTAAAGCAAAGGTTTCTTTTTTGTCATCTTTACCTTAAGCCTTGCCAGTTAGCACTTCTCTTTTTAACTTGTTGATTTGATAAATCTTGATAATACGGAGCAGCATTACGACAGGCATAACGAAAATGCCAATAGTCATAGCAAGAGATAGTTTGAAAAGATAAAATACCGATGCTCCTTGCGTAGGTAAAATAATGATATGTGGCGTAGTATCGTCACTGAGAGCTTGCCAACCCCACCATCCTCCTACAAGGAAAAGCCCTAAAGGTATACTCTCATTTATAGGCACTCCACCTTTCATGACGAGCAACATGATGAGAATAATACAAACTATAACTGTAATTGCAACATCAGAAATAAGTTTTGTGGTAACATTATTATTGTTTTTTAAAAGACACCCTTCACAAAGAGGGGGAGAAAACCTGTTGGCACATTCCGTACATAACGCTTTACCACAACTCTGACATGTTCCTGATGCCATCTTACCTGCATGATTAATACATTCCATAACCTCTCCTTGAGTTCTGTTTTACCACATATATAACTCATATAATCAATAACATGTTTATTCACATTTAACAACATAAGATTAAGTAATCAAATTAAAGATTATAAGACTATGTTTAATCTATATAACAAGATATTTAGATGTATAACAAATAACGTATACAAATCAAGTTTATGTCTATTGATATTATGATATTAGGAAATAGATATTAAAGATATTTGGAGTTTGTTGGGCTATGTTTCATTGATATAAAATATTTAAAACTTTCAGATAATTATGTTGTTTTCTGAACATTTACAATTACATAAAATTGTATAACTAAAAATCAATCTAACAAATTAAGATTTAATATTATCAAGTTATCATTAATAATTATATATAAGGGGTTTACTGCTCTGCAGTTATGAGATGTGAAAAGATTTGAAATATAGTATTTGTGAAACTATATAGAATTTATGAACCTTAATAGTGTTAATTAATACTGTTGTATTACTAAAACCCTATCAAATAGTAGAACGTAGTATTTGAAAGAAAAGAACGGAGAGAGAGGGATTCGAACCCTCGATACCGATTTCGCAGTATACTCACTTAGCAGGCAAGCGCCTTCGACCATGCTCGGCCATCTCTCCAGAACCATTGAAACAATACTACTTGTAACAATGAACGATGATAATAACAGATCTATCTTCATTTTGTCAAATGAAAAATATATTTAAATATTAATAGTTGATTTTTAAAAGAACTAAATAAAGTGAATTAATACTCATTTTCTCACATTAATCACTAAATAAAAGAACAAATAGAACAATTATAAACTTTAAATCACAACATCAAACTAACAATATCAATACTACATATTTTAATCGTACCCTCCAAAACATAACAGCTTTATCCTCATTTTGTTAAATAAAATATAGATTAGTAAATTTCTTCTTGACTTTTTTCGCTATTGAATTAAATTATCTTTAGCACTCAATACTGTAGAGTGCTAATATATAGACTATTATTGATAGATAAATATTTAACAAATAAATAAAATCTTCAAATAAAAGGACACTAGTATGAGGTTTTTAAATGAAAGAGAGGAACTAGTTTTAAGAACTATAATAGATCAGTTCATCTCTACAAATGAACCTATCGGCTCTAGAAATGTTTCTTCTATTGGCCCGTTAAAGATGTCGCCTGCGACCATTAGAAATATTATGGCTGATCTTGTTGATCTTGGATTTATAAATCAACCGCACGCATCTGCTGGACGTGTGCCGACTGATGATGGATATAGATATTATATTGACAAGTTGATATCTATGAAAAAAGTTTCACCAGCATTTATTAATAATATGCAGAAACAATTTGAATTTGATCCGATAAATATAGATGACTTTTTTAGAACATTCTCTAAAAAATTAAGCGATCTTACAAGCTCGGTTGGATTTATTGTATCTCCTAAAAACAACTCGGTTGTTCTAAAACATATTGAGTTTGTCAGACTTAATAAAGAATCTGTAGTTGTGATTATTGTTGCTAAAACTGGGTATGTACAAAATATTATTCTTCCAGTTGATAGCTCCGTTACTGATTCTGATCTTGTTAGTATGGCTAATATTATTAATGAGAGTTTTATAGGCAAAAAATTGTTTGAAGTGAAAACAGCGTTAACAAACGATCTGTTTTTATCTAAAAATAAAATTAACGATATAATAACTAAAACTCAACAAATATCTGAAAGTTTATTCACCACAGATATTTTTAAGGAAGAATTTATTTTTGAGGGTACAATAAACCTCATAGGTACACCTGATGTAAAAGATTTTAGTAAATTAAAAGAAGTATTAAAAACATTTGAAGAACAGAAAAAATTATGCGAAATACTAGACAAATGTATTAAAGAAGATTCTGTACAGATATTCGTTGGAAGTGAAATCGGATTAGAAGGAATTGATGATATGGGTATAGTTTTAAAACCTTATCAACGTGGGGGAGATATAATCGGAACAATGGGTGTCATTGGGCCTAAAAGAATGCAATACCCACAAATAGCATCAATTGTGGATTGTTCATCACAGATTATGTCGAAAATGCTAAATGACTATTTTGGAGGAAATAATGAGTAGTAATGAAAGTAAGAATGAGGAAAATCAAGATAATTTAGAGAAAAATGAAAGTGAAAAAATTGATGTAACAATGGATGATAATCAAGCCGTTATGGATGAAATATACGACGAAATATTAGACAATATTCCAGCTGAAGAATCAATAGATGATAAAGTTAAAAGATTAGAGAAAGAGCTGAAAGATAAAGATGAAGAGTTAGTTCGTAAAGCAGCTGATCTTGATAATTATCGTAAAAGGCTTATCAAAGAAAGTGATGATAAAGTTAAATATGCTAACAAATCTATGTTAGAAACTTTTATACCTGTACTTGATAATATCGAGATGACACTGCAACATATTACTGAAGAATCGCCTCTTAAACAAGGGATAGAGCTTACAATTAAATCCTTCAAAGATACCCTCGCAAGATTTGGAGTGGAAGAGATTGATAGTTCAATTAACTCTAAATTCGATCCTGCAATTCATGAAGCATTAATGATGGATAGTAATCCTGAATTTGAAAATAATACGGTGACTTTATCTGTTCAAAAAGGATATTGTTTGAATGGAAGAGTTATTCGTGCTGCAAAAGTTAAAGTAAATAAGTTATAAACAAAATTAAAAATAAAAAACATTAAAATAATTATACTGTTTTATTAAAAGGAGATTTATTATGTCAGAAAACAAACCTACTGGTAAAGTTATAGGTATCGATCTTGGAACGACTAATTCGGTTGTTTCAGTAATGGAAAATGGTCAACCTAAAGTTATCTTTACTGCTGAAGGAAATCCAACTACACCATCTGTTGTAGGGTTTACAGATACAGATAGATTAGTTGGTGCAATGGCTAAACGTCAAGCGGTTACTAATCCTACTAACACTATCTTTTCTATCAAAAGATTAGTTGGTAAAAAATTCACATCTAAAGAGGTTACTGCTGCTCAAAAGCATCTACCTTATAATATAGTCGCTGCAGATAATCAAGATGCTTGGGTTGAAGCTAGTGGTAAAAAATATGGACCTCAAGAAATATCAGCTATGATATTACAGAAACTTAAACAGACTGCTGAAGATTATCTAGGTGAAACTGTAACTGATGCAGTTATCACCGTTCCTGCATACTTTAACGATGCTGAACGTCAAGCTACTAAAGATGCTGGTAAGATTGCAAACCTTAATGTTCTACGTATCATAAACGAGCCTACAGCTGCAGCTCTTGCTTATGGACTTGATAAAAAGACTGAAGAAAAAATCGCTGTGTATGATTTAGGTGGTGGTACATTTGATGTATCTATACTAGAACTAGGTGATGGAGTTTTTGAAGTTAAAGCTACTAACGGTGACACTTTTCTAGGTGGAGATGATTTCGATCTACGCATAGTTGAATGGTTAAATGAAGAGTTCAAAAAAGAAAGTGGTATAGATTTATCTAGCGACAAAATGGCTCTACAAAGATTAAGAGAAGCTGCTGAAAAAGCTAAACATGAATTATCAGGTGTTGCTGAAACTGAAATTAATCTACCGTTCATAACTGCTGATGCAAGCGGACCTAGACATTTTGTTAAAAAATTATCAAGAGCAAAATTTGAATCACTAGTTGCTGATCTAATAGATAGAACTATGGAGCCTTGTAAAAAAGCTCTAAAAGATGCAGGACTAACGGCTAAAGATATCAATGAAGTTATCTTAGTTGGTGGTATGACTCGTATGCCTTTAGTGCAACAGAAAGTTAAAGATTTCTTCGGTAAAGAACCTCATAAAGGTATTAACCCTGATGAAGTTGTAGCGATCGGTGCTGCTATTCAAGGTGGAGTATTAAGAGGAGATGTTAAAGATGTTCTTCTGCTTGATGTTACTCCATTATCATTAGGGATCGAAACTATGGGTAGCATAATGAACAAAATTATTATGCGTAACACAACTATACCTGCAAGAAAATCACAGATATATACTACTGCTGCTGATAACCAACCATCAGTTACTATCCAAGTTCTACAAGGTGAGAGAGAGATGGCTGCTGATAATAAAAGACTAGGTCAGTTCGATCTATCAGGTATAGCTCCAGCTCAAAGAGGAGTGCCTCAGATCGAAGTTACTTTCGATATCGATGCAAACGGTATCTTACATGTTTCAGCAAAAGATCAAGGAACTGGTAAAGAACATTCTATTCAGATCACTCCTTCAAGCGGATTGTCAGATGAAGAGATCGATAAAATGGTTAAAGATGCTGAACTGCACGCTGATGATGATAAAAAGAAAAAAGAGCTTGTTGAAGTTAAAAACCAAGCAGACACTCTTGTTTATTCTACTGAGAAATCTTTAGGCGAACATGGTGATAAACTTGATCAAGAAACTAAAGACAATATCTCTAAAGAATTAGAAAACTTGAAAAATCTTTCTGCATCTGACAATGCCGATGATATCAAAAAAGGTATCGAAACATTATCAACTGCTGCTAGTAAATTAGCTGAACTTCTATATGCTCAGTCACAAACTGATCAAGCTGGAGAGGCTTCAACTGAAGCTCCTGCTGAGGAAAGTAAAGATGCAAAAGATGATACTATCGTTGATGCAGATTTTGAAGAAGTAGATAAAGATAAAAAGTAATATTTATAAACGAACATTGAAATTAGTTTAACTTAATTAACTTGAGTTTGGCTTAATTGATTTGAGTTGGACTTAGCTAATTTAAGTTCAGCTTAGTTAACTTGAGTTTGGTTTAATTAACTTGAGTTTGGCTTAATCGATATTAGTTTGTAAAGCTAGTTGTGATATAAATAAATATAACCCTTATATTGTCCATCTCAATTATTTGGACAGTTAAGGGTTTTATTTTAAATATAAGTTGATTTTTTCATATACTGATATATTATGTTAACTCGACATTATTTTAAGTGGGGATCATTGCCTTGTCAAAAGATTATTATGAAATTTTAGGCGTCAATAAAAACGCTACCGATTCAGAAATTAAAAAAGCATATAGAATATTAGCATTAAAATATCATCCAGATAAAAACCCTGATAATCAAGATGCTACAGAAAAATTTAGAGATGCAACGACTGCTTATCAGGTATTATCTGATCCAGAAAAAAGATCTCAATTTGATAGATACGGAAGAGTATTAGATGATAATAATGCAGGTGGTGGATCATCAGGATTTGGTGATGCATCAGGATTTGGAGATTTCTTTGGTGATATTTTCGGAGATATTTTTGGTGGAGATTCATCATCATCAAGAGGAAGAAAAAGAGCCACAAGAGGTTCATCAATTGAGATGGCTCAAGATATAACTTTTGAACAATCTATTTTTGGACATGAAGTAGAAATATCTGTTAATAAAACAGAGTCTTGTAAACGATGTGATGGATCAGGTGCTGAGCCTGGTGGATTACAAACATGTCCTACTTGTAACGGTGCAGGAGTTTTCACTCAGCGTCAAGGATTTTTTGCAGTACAAACAACTTGTCCTACTTGTAAAGGTCGTGGCGAATCAATAAAAGAGATCTGTACGGAATGTGTTGGTGCTGGAACAAAACGTATATCTGAAAAACTTAAAGTTAAAATACCTGCTGGGATTGACAACGGTATGGCTATTAGAGTTTCTGGAAAAGGAAACGCTGGTGCTAATGGTGGCCCTCCTGGAGATATTATTCTGCACATAAGAGTTAAAGAAAATAAAACTTTTACACGTAAGAAAAACGATCTATACATAAATCTTCCGATAACTGTTTTTGATGCAATTTTAGGTAAAACTTTTAAAATCAAAATGATAGATGGAAATGAAGAAGAGATTATAATTAAGGCTGGAACTCAACCTGGTGAAAGAATTGTGCTAAAAGGAAAAGGTGTGCCTTCTCCTGTAAACTCATCTATCGGAAATCTTTATATCGATCTAAATATCCTTATACCTACTAAACTTAATAAGGAAGAGAAAGAGAGTTTAGAGAAACTTCAAATTAATGCTGATCCTAGTATGTTTGGAAAAAATAAATCTTTTTTCGATAAAATAAAAGAAGTTTTAGGTGTTGATAAATAAAAAAGTATACTTGAATATATTAAATTTGATTGGTTAATAAATTATAAATCAAATTATTAGATAGTAATTATAACTTTAGTAAATCACCTATAGACAGTAATTATAACTTTAGTAAATTACCTATAGACAGTAATTACAATTTCAGTAAATCACCTATAGATAGTAATTATAATTTTAGTAAATAGTTTATAGATATAGCATTTATGCAACTACATTGTAGATGTGTAAATGCTATTTTTGTTTCTGCATAGGGTGAGATTTATCATATACTGCTAACAGTTTTGAGATATCTGAATTGATATATTTCTGAGTTGTTGAAAGTGATGAATGCCCTAAAAGTTCTTGAATAGATCTAAGATCTGCACCACCTTCTAGTAGATGAGTTGCAAAACTGTGCCTAAATGAGTGAGGTGAAAAATCTTTCGGTAGTCCTGCATCTAGTAGATATTTATCAACTAATCTTCTAACTGATCTATCTGTTAATCTATCTCCATCTTGATTAATAAATAAAGCGTCCCCTTGCAACGATGATCCTGTTCGTAAAATTTCTTGCATAATATTTTGATAATTTAATATCATCTCTTTTATCATCGGAGCTATCGGAATTATTCTTTCTTTCTTACCTTTACCCATAACTCTGATTCTTAAACCTGAAAAATCTATATCGCTAAACGATAATCCAACAAGTTCTGACACACGCATTCCTGTGCCATACATCAACTCTAAAAGCAGAAGATCACGAAGCCCTGATGCTTTACTTACATCTGGTTTATCAAGTAGAGAAAACAGATCATCAATATTAAAAACTTTAGGAAGATATTTCTCTTTTTTAGGAAATTTAAGTAGTTGGCTCGGATTAGTTTCTAAAATTTTATGCTGATATAAAAATTTGAAAAAGGATTTTATAGATGAAACTTTTCTCTCAATTGTAGATTTTGCAAGCTCTCTTGAATATAGCTCACCGATAAATAACCTAAGAGTTGAACTCTCAATAGTTGTAATATCATCTGATAAATTATTCTCATCTATAAAAGTTATAAGCTCTGTGATATCTTTTGCGTATGCAGTTATTGTATGATCTGAGCCTTGTTTTTCAACTCTAATACTATTTATAAATCTCTCTAACGCTTCATCCATTATCATAAATTTATCCCTTTATAAACCTCTACTACTCGGTCATAAAACATCTGATATTTCATCTTTTTATCTCTGATTTTTTTCTCAAATAATGGAAGAAGTCCGAAGTGAAAATTGCTAGGTGTGAATACTCCCTTTCTATCAAATGAGGTGCTAAGTTTTCCTGAAACATAATTCGATAAAGTTCCTGCTGCTGTATAATCTGTGAAATCTATAAAACTTTTACCTGTTAAAAATCTATCCATTTGTAACGCTGATATCATACCAGACATTATCGACTCTAGATATCCTTCTACCCCTGTTAACTGTCCTGCTATAAAAATATTTTTATTCTCTACACATTGAAAATTTACATTCAATATTTTTGGAGAGTTAATATATGTATTTTTATGCAACGAGCCGTAACGCAGAAACTCTAAATTCTCTAACCCTGGGATTAACGCTAAAACTTCTTTCTGATATTTTTGTAACATTTTAGTTTGAAACCCAACTATATTATATGCCGATCCGATACTGTTTTCTTTACGTAGTTGAACGACTGCAAATGGACGGATTGATGTTCTTGGATCTTCTAACCCTACTGGTTTTAATGGTCCAAAAAGTAGAGTTTCACGTCCCCTTGATGCCATCTCTTCAATCGGCATACAACCTTCAAAATATTTCAACTTTTCAAACTCATGAAATTTTATATACTCAGCCGACAACATTGCATTGTAAAATCTATCATACTCCTCTTCACTCATCGGTAGATTAAAATAATCATCACTACCTTTTCCGTATCTATCCATAAAATAACCTTTATCAAAATTGATAGAATCAGCATCAATTATAGGCGATATAGCATCTACAAAATATAGATGATTATTTGAAATCTTTTTTAACTCTTCAATAAGTTTTTCACTAGTTAGAGGCCCTGATGCAATGATCGTTGGTTTACTCAAATCTATTTCTGTACACTCTTCTCTAATAACTGTTATGTTCTCATTATTTGATAAAGTATCGGTTACATATTTAGAAAATAACTCTCTATCAATAGCAAGCGCTCCACCTGCTGGGACTTCAAATTTATACGCAGTTTCTAGCAGAAAACTATTGAGCAATGTTAATTCATATTTTAATAACCCAGATGATTTTAGAACATCTCTTGATTTCAATGAGTTAGAACATATCAGTTCAGCAAAATATTCTGTTGAGTGTGCTTCAGTATTCTTAACTGGTCTCATCTCGTAAAGGTTAATTTTATACCCACGTTTTGAGAGTTGATATGCAGCTTCAGATCCTGCTAACCCTGCACCTATTATATTGATCTCTAAATTTTTATCCATTAATTATATCTACTTCCTATGTCAATTTGTAACACTATTTTTATATATAAACATAATATATCATAAGTTAAATTAAAGCTAGATTGGATTGAAAATACCGTTCTAACATGTTATAATAAATAATTGCAATCTAGATATATGTTTTAGATTAGCTACATAATTGAGGGTAACAAATGAGTTCATACCATGAATATTTACCGAAAACTTGGACAGAAGTAATAGATGAAAATGACATATTAAAAGAGGTTTTTTCTAACTCTTCAAATCAGTATTCTCCAGTACCAGACTTTCTTTTTCAAGATTTACGGGGTGGTAATCTAAAATATATGAAACCACTTTTTAAATTATATGGCACTCTTGGTTTAGGGTTGTTAGAACGATTAGAGGAAATAGATAGAGTAACAACAGATAATTACAAAAGAGAAGTTGATGGTAAAATATATGAAGCAGGATATTTTAATAATAAAACATCAACAGATGAAAACTTAATAAAAACAGTTGTAACAGAGTATATTGAAGCACTTACGCAAGTTTATAAAGTTATTTGTGAATGCGATCAACCTTTCAATAAAGAAATTAAAATAGAATTTGTTAATCAACAAGAATATGATTTAATAAATGAAACCATACGATCAGAAGAGGATACAAATTACGATATTTATACAGATATTAGTGATTGGTTTATTGAGCAAGCAGAGTATAAAGAGAACTGTAAAGAGTTGATAACACTTTTAGATGAACCGATGTATCATATTAACAATGATTATTTTCTTTCATTCTATCTAAGATGGGGGTTACTGAAAGACACAAAGATTGAAAATCCTCTTTTACCATACTATAAACTTTGGACGCTTGGAGTTACTATTGCTTTTAAGGATAAAGATACTGTTGTAGTTTTAAAATAATTACAGTAAGGAACAGTTATGAAATATATAAAGTCCGATCTTATCACTGATTATAAGAAGAAAAAAAGATTGAAATTTATCTTCTTTTATGAACATACAGAAAGTAAGGGTTCTATCACTAAAGCTTGTTTGAGCCAGTGGTATCCATCTAAATTTACAGTAGATAACATAACCTATAACTCAACCGAACAATACATGATGGCTCAAAAAGCTTTACTGTTTAATGATGAAAAAATCTACGATGAAATTTTAAAAGCTAATCATCCTAAACAGTTTAAAGCACTCGGTAGACAGATCGCTAAATTTAGTGAAGATGTTTGGGGGGTGGGGGGGAGCATAAATATAAAATTGTACTTGAAGGAAATTTAGCTAAATTTTCACAGAATGAAAATATGAAAAAGTTTCTTCTATCTGCAAAAAATAAAATTCTTGTTGAAGCTAGCCCGTACGATAAAGTGTGGGGGATCGGACTTAGTGCTGATACTGAAAATATCGAAAATCCATTAACTTGGAAAGGTGAAAACCTGTTGGGATTTGTACTCATGGAAGTGCTTTTAATTCTTAGTAACTAATTATAATCATTCAAAATATTATATAAAAAATAAACCAGTTACATAAATTTTCATCTATACAACATAGCTCTCAATATCATATCAAAATCATATCAAA
>CAMRCY010000003.1 GCA_947041165.1 uncultured Deferribacteraceae bacterium
TAAGCACACTCAATCACTAAACACACTCAACCACTAATCACACCTAATCACTAATCACACTCAATCACTAAACACACTCAATCACTAATCACACCTAATCACTAATCACACTTAATCACTAATATCACATAACTATCAAAACCATCTCATCACAGTTACATATAAAAAACCCCATCATAACAAAACTGCTATGACAGGGCGTAAATATATTAATTAGAAATTTCTAATTTCGAATATTAAACTATTATTTAGAAGGATAAAATCCACTAGGAGTAGTCGATAGATTAATCATAATATTTTTAACTTGAGTGTAATGATCCAATATCATTTTGTCTGTTTCTCTACCGATACCAGATGTTTTATAACCACCAAAAGGAGCACCTGCAGGGATCGTGTTGTATGTGTTTACCCAAATACGTCCAGATTCAATAGCTTTTGAAACTCTGATCGCTTTATTAATATCTTGAGTCCAAACTCCACCAGCTAATCCGTATTCACTATCATTTGCCATCAGAATAACTTCTTCTTCAGTTTTAAATTTAATCACAGTAGCTACTGGTCCAAAAATCTCTTCTTTAGCTACTCTCATACTATTTGTTGCATTAGTTATAAGTGTAGGTTCAATGAAAAATCCTTTATCAAGACCGTTTGTTGTAATTCGTTTTCCACCAGTTGCGATATTAGCTCCTTCTTTTTTAGCTATTTCAATATAACTTAAAACTATATCAAGTTGCTCTTGTGACGCTAATGCACCCATTTGAGTTTCAGGTTCCCACGATAAACCAACTTTAATCATCTCAAATCTTTTTACAGCTTCAGCAATAAATTTATCATATATTTTTTCATGAACAAAAACTCTACTACCAGCACAACAAACTTGCCCTTGATTGAATAAAATACCAAGTTGTAATCCATCCATAGCCATCTCAAAATCACAATCTTCAAAGAAGATATTTGCAGATTTTCCACCAAGTTCAAGCGTAGCAGGGATTAATTTATCAGCAGCTGCCTGAGCAACACTACGACCAACTTCAGTTGATCCTGTAAACGCTAATTTATCGATATCTTTATGTTGAAGAATATATTCTCCAGATTTAGCACCTGATCCTGTTATAAGATTAAATACTCCAGCTGGAAGAACTCCATCAATCAATTTAGTAAACTCTAAAACACTTAATGATGTGCTTTTAGATGGTTTAAATACACTTACGCAACCACATGCTAATAAAGGAGCTATTTTCCATGCAGCCATCAATAATGGAAAGTTCCAAGGCACAATTTGTCCAACAACACCGATAGGCTCTCTAGTAATAATACTTAACGTATTATTTTGTAAAAATGATGCAGATCCTTCTTCAGAAAGAATAACACCAGCAAAATATCTAAAATGTTCTATCGCCAAAGGAACATCAACATTCATAGTTTCACGAATCGGTTTCCCGTTATCATAAGTTTCAACCATTGCAAGATGTTCTTTATTAGCTTCCATAATATCAGCAATCTTATTAAGCATTGCAGATCTTTCATACGCTCCAACATGTTTCCATGTAGCAAACGCTTTTCTTGCAGCTGCAACAGCTTTATCTACATCGCTTTGACTAGCTTCTTCACATGTCGCTAATTTCTCACCGTTAACAGGAGAAAAAGCATCAAAAGTTTTCCCATCAGATGAGTTCACCCATTTTCCATCAATATACAATTTATAATTCGAATCAATTTTTAACATAAACATATCTCCCTTTTTTCACTTACTAATATACTATATCATAAAAATAGCACTAACTAAAAGACAATTATTATCCTATTTAGTTCTTTTAGATTAATTTATTATTTTGTTTTATAAATTCTTTACATATATACATAAATAAACTATTTTAAAGAGATACAATTATTTTTAAAGTATATAACAAGAAGAGGGTTGGTCATGACTAAATATCTCATATTACTGTTAATATTTTTAACGATTATAAGTTATAATAAAAATATTAATGCACATGATATTCAAGTAGAAAACAACAGAGAGATTAAGAGCGATATAGATGTTCAAGAAGAAGTCCTTGCTCCGAGTGTAGATATTTTTGAAGCATCTATTCGTGGCAATATATCTGAAGTTAAAGCATTCCTTTTAGACGGCGTAGATATCAATAGTAAGATGGAAGTTTATTTGCGTGGTGATATCACACCAATAGTATATGCTGCAAGCAGTGGAAATAAAGAACTTGTTAAATATCTTATTGAGCAAGGTGCTGATCTATCATTAATGGAGATCACAGATTGGACACGAGCAGGTATACTTGATAAAGTTAAAGAGTGTTTATCAAACGGTATTGATATTGATACTGTATCAGGAGATGAGGAGTACGGTGGCACATCTTTAATGTTTGCAATAGAGTACGAACATTTGGATATTATCAAGTATCTGATTGATGAGGGAGCAGATGTTAACTATCAATATATTGAACCATCAATTGTAATCGCAGCCACAAAAAGCAACCTTGAAATTATAAAATTATTAGTAGAAAATGGTGGAGCGATTGTAGATCAAATAGGAAGATATAATACAACAGCGTTAGCCGTTTCAGCGAGTAAAGGCGATTTAGATATTGTAAAATATTTAATTGATAATGGTGCAGATATAAACGCTTATGATAATGTCAATCCGTTGACAGAGGCATCAATTAATAATCATTTAGAGGTTGTTAAATATTTGATAGAACAAGGTGCAGTTGTTAATATAGATAACTCATATAAAGGTGTTGCGTTACATAAATCATTAAGCAACGGACATTTAGATGTTGTAAAATATTTACTAGAGAAAGGAGTAGATATTAATGCTCAAGGTTACGGTACAGATACAGCATTAATTATTGCATCAAGAGATGGCAATTTTGATATGGCACGTTTTTTAGTTGATAAAGGTGCAAATATTAATATCAATGATAACGATGGTATAACTGCAATGTTTTCAGCATATAGTAGTGGGCATTATGATATTGTAAAATATTTAATTAAAAAAGGAGCTAACATACACGCAAGAAAAAGTATGAAAGATACGTTACTACTCTTAATTTCAAAGAAAGATAACATAACTGATGATGATTATGAGATTATAGATATTTTGATTAAATCAGAAATAAATCTTGATACTAATATAAATGGACAAACAGCTTTAATGTTTGCATCAGAGAAAGGAAATCTAAAACTTGCAAAGATATTAATTAAATCAGGTGCAGATATAAATATATTAGATCGTAATAAGTCAAATGCATTTCTAAAAGCGTTTGATGGTGGACATAAAGAAATCATGACTCTATTAGTTAAGAAAGGAGCAGATGTAAATGTTAAAAATTTAAGGCTTATGCATAAACCTACAGCCTTAATAAATGCCTCATGTAGCGGTGATTTAGAGCTTGTAAGTTTATTAATTGATTTAGGTGCAGATGTAACAATTAATGAAAATAATTCGTTGTCATGTGCAACAAGTTCTGGGAATGCAGATATTGTTAATCTTTTAATTAAGCATGGAGCAGATATAAATATTAAGGATCAAGACGGCTATTCTCTTATACGCAACGCTACAGATAGAGGGAAAGTTGAAGTTGTTAAAACATTAATTTTTCATGGTGCAGATATTCATGAAAGAAATAAATATAATCAATCTACACTTTTAATTAATGCGTCAGATGATAACTATATTGATGTTGTAAAAGTTTTAATAGATAAAGGTGCAGATATAAATGCTAAAGATAAAAAAGGTGAAACAGCGTTACTCAAAGCTGTAGATGAAGATCACTATGAAGTTATGAAAGTTTTAGTTGATGCTGGTGCAGATATAAATATTCAAAACAGTGTTGGTAATACGGCATTGATGTTAGCAATAAGTAATAACTTAGAAGCAGTAAAATTTTTAGTTGAAAAAGGTGCTGATACAAATATTAAAAACAGTAATGATCGTACAGCTTTAGATATAGCAGAAAGGAATAATAAGCAAGATATTGTAGAGTATTTAAAAAGTATAAAGTAGAGATTAAATAGTATTTTGACTCTACAAAACAACAGTTGTAAAATAACAATATTAGTAAGTAATGGAGAAATTTTATGTCAATTTCAAATCATTCAAAAGTATCAATTATATGGATGTCGCTACTGTTTTTATCTCTAACTATGTCAGATATTAAAGCAGGTGATAATTTAGATAATCAACTTTTTGAGGCTACAAAATCAGGTGATATAGATAAGGCTAAATCTCTTATAAACCAGGGTGCAGATGTGAACGCACAAGATGATGATTGTAAGATCGCATTAATGTGGGCATCAAGTGAGGCTAATTTTGATATCGCAAAACTATTAATTGATGCAGGATCAGATGTCAATGCTAGAAGTTGTGAGTTTGGAAGTTCTGTTTTACGTTTTGCAATATATGGTGGCAATCTTAATATCATTCGCTTACTTATTAAAAATGGTGTAAAACTTAATAGTATCGATGGAATGGGAGAGACAGCGTTATCATATTCATCAAAAGAGGGTAAGTTAGATATTGTAAAAATATTGATTGAGCAACACGCAAATATAAACGCTAACAGCTATAAGGGTACACCACTTATAAACGCAACTCGTGAGAATAAAATTGATGTTGTTAATTATTTAATAGAGAAAGGCGTAAATGTTAATGTTATAGATAGGGAAGGTATGACAGCTCTTTTTTACGCTAATAATATAGATGTTTTGCAAGCGTTGGTTATTGCAGGTGCTAAGTTAAACGCTACAGATAGTAACGGGTTTACAACACTTATGAATTTATCTAAAGCAGGCAATTTAGAATTTGTAAAATTTCTAGTGGAGAGTGGTGCAGATCTATATATACAAAACAGTAGTGGCACAACTGCACTTGATTATGCACGGTCTAATGGCATGGTAGATACTGCAAATTATCTAGAAAACCATATGCATGAACATGGTTCAGAATAGTATATCTAAGTTGTTGTAAAGTAGAGCATTATTATATAAAGTTTAATGATAATTAAGTCAAATTTTAATTTATGTTTTTAATTATTAGATGTAGAGGGATTTAAAGTTCTAGAAGTAGTTAGAAGTAATAAATAAGTATTGGTAATATATATATATGAAGGTTAGTTATGTTAGTTTTGAATAGTTTTAATTTATTTATTTTTATAATAGTAAGTACAATGTTACTAGGTTGCTCCACTAAAGTGACTAATGTCACACAGTTAGAAATCAGTAAATCTCTTAACGATCAACTTTTAGAGGCATCAACAACAGATGATGTTGAAAAAGTTAAATCACTTATAAACCTTGGTGCAGATATTTACTATAAAGATGATACAGGGCGTACAGCATTTATGTATGCAACATATCATCGTCACTTAAATGTTATGCGTTACTTTATTGAAATAGGTGTTGATGTTAATGCTACAGACAATAACGGCTTTAGAGCATTGAATGTTATATCTACTAGATACGGCGAAAATATTGAAGTTGTACAACTATTATTAGATGCAGGTGCAGATGTCAACAGTCGTACAGGAAACGGATTTACAGCTCTTCTAAACGCTAGCAAAAACGGACAATTAAATGTGATGAAGTTATTAGCAAAAAACGGTGCAGATCTTAATTGCAAGAGTTATGAAAATGGTTATACACCGCTATACTGGGCATCATATAACAATCGTATCGACATTATAACATTCTTAATTGAGAGTGGTGCAGAGGTTGATATGGTGGATAATGATGGTAACACAGCTTTGCATTACGCTTCATTGATAGGTTATTTAGATGTTGTGAAATATCTTGTTAATTCAGGAGCTGATATCGGTTTACAAAACAAAAAAGGCAAGACTGCTCAAGATTTTGCAAAATCTAAAAAATATCATAAAGTTGTTAAGTACTTAAAAAGTGTGAAAGCAGTTAAATAATATTTTTTATATATAAAATGCTCTCCCTTCAAATATTATATCTCAGATAGGTATTGAGTGTTTATGAAAATGAGTAAATTAATAAGTCTACTATCTCTACATGGCAATAAAGGTGGAGTTAAGGTAGTAGTTCTTGACGGTGTTGATCTTTTATTAATCTATCTAAAAAAGTAATGGAGCTGAATAATGAATGTTTTTAAGATTTTAACTATATTAATCGTACTTATGTTGAGTTGCATGACTTATGCAGAAGAGATAACTATATTTGCAGAAGAAGGTAATTTAGCAGGTGTTAAAAAGTGTATAGAGAATGGTGTTGATGTACATACTACTGATAATTTTGATACAACTGCTTTAGATTATGCAGTATCGATAGGTGACTTAGTGATGACTCAATACTTGGTAGGAAAGGGTGCTAATGTTAACCGTCGTGGCTTTAATAGTATAACTCCACTCATGATCGCCTCAAAGAAAGGATATTTAAATATAGTAGAGTATCTAGTTTCAAAAGGTGCTAAGATTAATACTCAAGAGCTTGTATATAACACAACCGCACTAATAGCTGCTGCTGCAAATGGACATATAGATATAGTAAAGTTTTTAGTTGAAAAAGGTGCAGATATCAATATTAAAGGTGAAGCTAATTTCACAGCATTGATGTATGCCATAGATAATAAACATACTGATATTGTAACTTATTTAAAAAGTATCAGTGCTAAATAGCCGATATTATAAAAAACTTATAATCATAGAAATAACAATTCGTTGAAGTATACAATATTATGAGAAAAATATATAGTTATATTGAAGATGGCGAACTTAAATTATCAAAACTTGAAACTTATTTAGAGATCACAAAATATTTAATAGAGATTTATAATAAAACTAAAGATACCGATACATCAAACCCTTTAGCTAAAATCCTACTTTCAAAACGGAAAGATCAAATAGATTACTTAACAAAACATGAACTAATATAAACAGTGATAACCGTAATAATATTTATAAACAGAGGACAAACATAAAAAATTTTAACATATTAAAACTTAACAAAAAACTTGCAGAATCGGTAAAAGAGGGCAATCTATTATCAGTAAAAGAAGCTATATCAAACGGTTTGTTAGTTGATACAAGAGGCAAAGAAAAATCAACATTATTAATGCTCGCATCACTTTATGGACAGTTAGAGATTGTGAAATATCTAATAAGTATTAAAGCAGATGTTGAGTTAAAAGATAGATTTGGAAATAGTGCTTTAGCTAATGCATCACTTTTTGGACATATAATAGTTGTTAAATATCTAATAGAGCAAGGTGCAGACATTAACACTCAAAACAATCAAGGGTGGACACCTATCATGTGGGCTGTTGAGAAAGAGTTTTATGAAGTTCTCTGTTTTCTTCATCAAGCTGGAGCTGATATTGAGATTAAAAATAAACGTGGCGATACGTTGTTAAATCTATCTGCACATCTAGGCGACTTTCAAGCAGTAGAGTATTTAATTAATAATGGTGCTGATGTTAATAGTAAAGATAAAAATGGTTTTACAGCGTTAATGCATACAGCAGGACACGGACAACTACCAACTATTAAACATCTAATAGAGCAGGGTGCAGATATAAACGCTAAGGCAAAGGGTGGATACACAGCATTAAAAAATGCATCAAATTATGGATGGCTAGATACAGTTAAATACCTATTCTCAAAAGATGCTGACGCTAGTAAAATGACAATAGTTGATTGGGTATCAGCAGGTTATCTAGGCAAAGTTAAAGAATGTATTTTAAACGGTGCAGATGTTAATTCTAAGCATAAAGACGGCGATACTATATTAATGATAGCATCTCAAACAGGCTTACTAAGTATAATTAAACTTCTAATTGAACATGGTGCAGATATTGAAGGCAAAAATACAGACGATAGAACCTCACTTATGTGGGCATCGTATGAAGGACAATTAAAAGTCGTTAAATATCTAATAGAGCAGGGAGCAAACATAAATGCTAAATGTAGGGACGGCGATACACCACTTATATGGGCATTATACGATAATCATTTAAATGTAATTAAATACCTAATAGAACAAGGTGCAGATATTGAAAGTAGAGATAATAACGGTAGTACTATATTAATAGCTTCATCAAGTTACTACAATCTAGCTATAGTTAAATATCTAGTAGAGCAGGGTGCAGATATTAATGCTAAAGATAATGACGGTAAAACAGCACTTGATATAGCTATTGATAATGGTGATAAAAGCATCATAAAATATCTAAAAAAACAGATTTAATGACTTTATAAAACACTTTATGTAAGGTGGTTTAGATAAGTGTAATTAAATTATGGTAAATACAGTGTTTTTTTACATTTACATTATTAATTAATCTGTTTTTCACCACTTAATAATGGAGTTAATTCTTTTAATAATTCATCAGATCTGTTTTCAAACTTGTTGAAACGATAATCAAGAATATCTCCTTTTACATAAGAAGTTGATAGTAGTATTTTAATAAATAGAGGTAGTTGTCCGATGATCTCAAACATATTATTACAACTATCAAAATACTGATTTCGTTCTTTAGCGTTAGAATATTCACAAGATGAAACAGAAATTCTTCCAGTCACTTTTTCACCTTTTTTATTTATTTTAGCAAAAAACCTATCGCTTCCTCCATAAGTTTCTTCCCACTCAAAATTAAGCATTTTAGAGTTTAGAAAATTTTCAAACATGGGACGATCGTTCATATTAATATCTGTAAGCACAATACTCATTCTACCGTTATTTTTGTAGAAACAGCTTTCAATAATTATCGCACCACCATAACTATTATCAGAACGTCTAAACGAAACACAACTTCCAGCTTTATAGATAGTATTACGAGATACGAACGCTACATCATACAAGGAGGCTATGCAGTTGTTTGCAATTAAAAAATATGCTGTTCAGTTTGCAGAAGGTTCTATGCCAGCACAAGTTGTTCTATCTAGTGCTACAGAGTTTAATGAGAGTACAGTTGATGCAGTCTCACGCAGTCAGTTTTGGGATATAGAGAACTCAGCTGAAATTCTTTCAAAATGTTTATATCAAATAAATATTTTTGATATGATGTCATCACTACTAGATTATAAAGAACGTTGTGAAATGCTTATGGATTGGTTAGAGGTTGTTATAGATCTGTATCCTAGCTGTAAAGCTATATGGATTGAGTCTGCAGGTAAGTTGATACTGCCAGATAAAATCCGTAATAAGAGTGTACTAAGGGAAGAAAGGTTTTTATATTATGGAATGAATATTCGTTTTTTTAATATAGAAGGTACAGATGATATGGTTATCGATACATTAGGTCTTTATGCGATAGGACTTCCAGATATGCAGTATCATTTTAAAGGTATTGATCCGAATGAAATAGTCGCACATGCGTTCAACTTGGCACATTATACATATATGGAGAATGCACCTATAAAGAGTGGAGAGACAGTCGCAGTGCTTCAAAATGATGATGGTAGTAAGTGGAAATGTCAATATGAAGATTCATTAATTCAACCAGTGCGAGAAGTATTAGATGTTTGTGCAGGTGAGTATGCATCAGGTAAACGTGGTGAGTAAAAGATGTGTTTTAATGTACTCTCTAATTCACCCCATTAAATATATTAAGTACTATCTATAACAGATAGATACTTTTAAAATATAATTTAATCAATTGAAATATTGCTTATTAATTATATTGTAAGTATATTTTTTAGAATTTAAATTTGTATTATAAATGCGTTTGTTTGCAATCAAAAACTTATTAATTAAATGTTTACTTATTAATAAGATAGACGATTTTGATTTTTTTCATAGCTTTTTTTCAAAAATAGAATATAGTTATATATGTAATCTAAAAGGAGAAATCAAAATGAAAAAACTTACAGTATTATTAATTGCATTAACAATGTTCGCTTGTACTAAAAAGAAACAAGAAGAAGTTGAAGTAGCAGTAGTAGAACCAGTAGTTACTCAAGAGTCATTAACAAGTAAACTTTATACTTTATCAGAGAAGGGTATTGATAAAGAAATAGGGACAATAACTGTTATCGATCTTGGCGAAGCAGGTATCGCAATAGAAGTTGTTGCAACAAACATAGCTCCAGGTGAACATGGTTTTCATTTACACGAGAAGAGCACGTTAACACCAACAACTAATAAAGAAGGAAAAGTTGTTATTGCAGGCGGAGCAGGTGGACATTGGGATCCAGAAAAAACAGGTAAACATTTAGGGCCAGAAGGTAACGGACATAAAGGTGATTTACCTAAATTAACAGTAGCTAAAGACGGCACAGTTAAAGCAAAAGTAATAAGCTCTAAAATATTTATAAAAGATATTCCTGGCAAATCATTTATGGTTCATGTTCATGGCGATAACTATCTAGACAAACCTGCAACATTAGGTGGTGGCGGAGCTAGATTATACGCAGCTCCATTCTAGTCACAACAATTTAAATTTAATTTTAATATTAATGCTTACTTATTTCGATAGGTAAGCATTTTTTTACACAATTTAATCTGTTAAATCATAACTTAAAATCATAATAATTCAATTTAAATAATTTTTAAAAACTACTAACAATTTACAGATTCAACCCACTAATAATTAATATAAATAATAAATCATATCGTCACATATATATACATTTTTGAAAAAGTATTAAATGTTATGTAAATGTACTTAGTTACAATTTAGCATTAAATATTTTAAAATTAAAATTAAATATAATGATACTAAAATCACGAACAAACTTACCAACTCTAACTACATCAGTCTGGTTTATTTAATCTAACTTAGCCTTATCATCAAGCTCCTTAATAAAGACATGTCAGCTAGATAAGGGCAGGTAAGGTTGAACTCGATAAATCTAAAATTAGGTTTGTATAATAGAGATCAATACAAGCTAAGTAAACAACTTATATTAAACTTTAGTTTGTTAAAATTTAATGTACTTGTACAGCACCATTACACGATCTATAACTAACTCAACGATATTAACGATCTATAATTAACTCAATGAATTTTAATGCCATCAGACTCAATAATTTAAAACCTATCTTAACTTAATAATTCACATAAAAAATTATTAAACAATATTTTTAACCACTAAAATTTAAATGGGTGGAATCTAACCAATTAACTATGTAGCAAATTAGCTAGGTGCAATCTAACCAAATGATTATGTAACAACATGAATTATAACTCTATGATAATTAATTCTGTAACTACCAATTCTGTGTATGCGTATCTAAGGTATTTGGTCACTAATAAAAAGTATTAAACAGCTTAAATCAACGTCCGATAAGATATATTATGTAAACCAAAACGAGTTGATTTGATATTAAATTATCCTTATTTACCAGTAACTTAACCCACTTATCTACAAGTTATTATAGTTATCAACAATTGAAAATTGCTTAATTATCAGTATTCATAACTAAACACAAAACTTACTTAAGTTATATGTTATTAATAATTTTGATGAAATGATTTTAATCTCGATACGTCTTTAATCTCTACTATTATTACCACTATTGTAAATAGTTTCCATGCTCAATAAATTGTTTTCAACATATTAATTTCTTATGATTCAACTCATAAAAGCTGGGGACTTTTCAACTATTAAATGCCCTCACCTTTCTCCATATACATTTTTTTATAGTAACAAATTTCCAACAAATAAAATATGTTGAGAGCATGTTTAGATAAATTTCTAGATAATTTTAATTATGTTTTAGATATAAATTTAGATTGTTTTTAACTAAGCATTAGTTAAGTTTTAGATATTTTTGATAACTCTACTCTCAATCAATAGAGTTATTTATTCTGAGTAACACTACTTGAGTCTAATAAATATACTTCTTTTATTTTATCCCACACTGGAGCAGTAACAGCTTGTCTTAGCATAATTTCAAATTTTTCTGGCAACTTCCCATCATCATAATTTAAACCTTCAAGCTCTCTGATATAATCGTCAAGACTTCCTTCTTTATCCTGTAAAGCTAAATCTATTGCATGCCAAAATGCTGCACCCTTGATGTAAAATAGAGGATAAAATGACATGTCTTTAGATTCTTTAAACTGTTTTTCAGCATAGTATAATCCACGATTTGCATGAGGAATTTTACTACCGTGTTTATCTAAGATATAATAAGGGTTAATATTAACCACTCCTAATTTTTCAGTTATCTTAAATGCATAATACTCTGCTAAACTTTCTTCTATCCATATAGGGTTATTTAAACTTGTGACAACATGAATAATTTCATGAGCTGAAATTCTTAATAACCATTCTTCACTTTGCTTTGTAAATACTCCAGACTCTACAGGATAGTTAGCAACAAAACCATTATAACCTGCAGCCCCTCCAACTGCTCCAGATGATCTCTCTATTGGCAAACAAATTAAATCCCATACTTTTTTACGATTATCATGAGGGAAAACCGAAATCAAATAGCTAACAATTATATTATATTTTTGTAATAAATTCTGTGCATGTTTAGGTTCAATATCTCCAAACATAATGATTTTAAAATTCTCAAATTCATACTCTGTATTCTGATGGCTAAAACCCATAATCAAAGGAGGTTGTTGAGCAGTTGGGAAAGGTTTACAACGTGATACACGACCATCATTAATACATACTTGCATCTCATTTTGATTTATAATACGAGGCAGACTTATCCCCTCTTGCAACAACCATAAAGGTTCTGGTTGATCGATAAAAAGATTGTTTTGTTGAGAGGCATCTTCTCCATTTATTAAAGGTGCTTTAAAATCAATATTCCAACTTATTTGATCACATCGAACAATCAACTCTTCATTAAGTGGAGTAGCTCTCTGCTTATCACAAGCAATCATAAATTTTGTTTTTTCATTTTGATTTATAGTGCGTGGTTGCAATAACTTAATCTCTTTTAATGATGAAGTATCGACACTTATTTTTGCTTGATAAGGATTATTTCTATCAACTTGTACATTATATGTTAGGATATCTGGCTGTACACAACTTTTATAATAGATAAATAAACCACAAATTATAATGATGACGCTAGTTACTTTCAAAATATGTATATTCATGTTTAACCCAATATTATTAATTAGTAGTTACTATACATTAAAAAAATAGCTCCCACAATCTCTTATAGGCATATGAACTCTCAAAACACTTTTTAGATTTCACAAATAATTATAAAACACTGTCAAAATCAAAATCGTAATTATTATGATATTGTCAAAATAACTACCACTAAAATTTCTACCAACGATAGTGTTTTTTTTGCTCTGCTAAAGAGTGCAAACAACGAGTGTGACGATATATCTAACACCGTTCAAAATTGCAATCACAATATCTGCGTAACTAATTTAATCCATTAAATTAATAAAATTCTTGACCTTTTTATAGATATCAATAAAATATAGAGTATGAATAAATTAATTATATTTGATCTTGATGGAACTTTTTTTGATACCTTTGATGATATCTATAATGCACTCTCAGGCGTGATTGAAAGATACAACTATCCGATGCCTACAAAAGAGGAAGCTAAATCTTTTATAGGTGATGGCTTGAGAGTTTTTTTAGCTAAATCTATTAAAATGAGTAACCCTAATGATGTCCCTGATAACATCTTAACTGAGTATATAGATAACTATGCAGTAAATATTGTTGGTGGCACAAAACCTTATCCAGGTATGTTTGAACTTATAAACAAGATAGAAACTAACGGTGACAAACTTGCTGTTATATCAAATAAATCTGAACATCTAGTTAAAGCGATTTTTAAACATTTTGAGATTGATAATATGTTCTCATTTTTAGCAGGTGGAAACACGTTTGATGAGTGTAAACCATCGTCAATGCCTATTTTAAAGGTTGCTGAAATGTTAGGCTTTAAAGATAGAATGGAAAATGTTTATATGGTTGGAGATTCAGACAATGATGTAATATCTGCAAATGTTGCAGGAGCTGTAACAATCTTTTGCACATTTGGATACGGCGAAAACCTTAAAACTCCTGCCGATCATCTTGTTGCATCAGCTGATGAAATTTATAGTTCGATATATAATAAATGATAGAAATGAAAAAAGCTTACTACGCTGACTATATTTATTACAACAATAAAATTCATAAAAATTCATATCTTCTAACTGATGCAGATATCATACTTGGTATATCTGATAATCTTGGAGATCTTGCCAAAGAATATGAAATTATTAGATATGAAAACTCTGCGATTTTTCCAGCATTAATCAACACTCATACTCATTTAGGTATGAGTTTATTTCGTGGTTTTGCAGATGATTTAGAGTTGATGACTTGGCTAAAAGATTATATTTGGAAAGTTGAGAAAAAGTATGTTTCTGAAGAGTTTGTATATATCGCAACACTTCTTTCTATAATAGAGATGATAAGAAGTGGAACATCAACAGCTAATGAAATGTATTTCTACCCTAACGCAACAGCTAAAGCTTTTACAGATGCAAAACTTCGTGTTGTTGTTGGGTTTGGTGCTTTAAAATCAGTTGATAGTGCGATAGAAAGTATCGAGGCATTTAAGACTACAGACAAAATCAGATCGGCACTCTGCCCTCACGCACTTTACACAGTTGGGAAAGATGGTGTTCAACAACTTATCGAATATGCTAAACCTAGAGATATTTTAATACATACACACCTTGCTGAAACTGTATCTGAAGTTGAGATGATTAAAGAGAAATATGGATCTACTCCTGCACTTATTATGGATGAAATAGGTGGGTTTGATTGCAAAAGTATATTTGCTCATGCAGTCCATTTAACAGATGAAGAGATATCTATTATGGGTTCAAAAAACGTAAATATATCACACTGTTTAGATAGCAACCTTAAACTAGCATCTGGTATAGCACCAATAGTAGCATTAGATAATGCAGGTGCTAATATCACAATAGGAACAGATGGAGCTGCATCAAACAACGACCAATCTATGATTTGTGAGATGGGAACAGTTGCTAAAATTCATAAAGCTATATCGTGTGATGCATCAGCTTTACCTGCTGAGAAAGTTTTAAATTTCTCTACAACAAATGCAGCGAACGCCCTTCAGTTTACAGATACTGGTATTTTAGCTAAAGGTAAACAAGTTGATTTTTTTGTTCTCTCATTTAATTCTGCACATATGACACCTGTTTACAATCCAATCTCTCACCTGCTCTACTCTGCTAACAATAATGATATCACAGATATGATTGTGGGCGGAGAAGTTATTATGAAAGATAGAGTGATATTAACGATAGATGAAGAGTTTATCAAATCAGAAGCACGCAAGATTGCAAAAATAATTAAAATATAAATAACACAGACAATGAATAATTTAAAAAAGTGATGGTAAGTAATTGATATGGATGAGAACACAAAATTTAAAACCCCGTTTGAAGAACGTTATGCAAGTAAAGAAATGTTATATCTTTTTTCGCCTGACAAAAAGTTTAGAACGTGGCGTAAATTATGGATAGCTTTGGCAGAATCTGAGATGAAATTAGGTTTAAAAACTGTTAAAAAAGATCAGGTTGATCAGATGAAAAAACACGCTGATAATATTGATTTTGAATATGCAACTATAATGGAGAAAAAATTTCGTCATGATGTTATGGCCCACGTGCATACATACGGAAAAGTTGCTCCTCTAGCGATGCCTATAATACATTTAGGTGCAACATCAGCATTTGTAGGTGATAACACAGATATAATAGTTATGAGAGATGCATTAACATTAGTTAGATCGAAAGTTCTAACAGTTATGAACAATCTTAAACTGTTTGCAAAAAAATATAAGAACCAACCTACCCTAGGTTTTACGCATTATCAACCTGCACAATTAACAACTGTTGGTAAGAGAGCGACATTATGGTTGATGGATTTTCTTCTAGATTTTGAGAACTTAATGAGCACTTATGACAATATACGTTTTAGAGGTGTTAAAGGCACAACTGGAACACAAGCATCATTTTTAAATCTTTTTAATGGCGATCATAAAAAAGTTAACAAGCTTGATAAAATGATATCTAACTCTATGGGATTTAATAAAGTTTTTCCTGTTACTGGTCAAACTTATTCACGAAAACAAGATTCACGTATATTACAAGTTTTAGCAGGAATTGCAGAATCCTCACATAAATTTGCAACAGATATCAGGTTGCTTGCGAACCTTAAAGAGGTTGAAGAACCATTTGAAAAAGATCAAATCGGATCATCAGCAATGGCTTACAAACGTAATCCTATGCGTTGTGAAAGGATCTGTTCTTTATCACGATATATAATTTCACTTTCATCAAATCCATATTATACCCATTCAACACAATGGTTTGAAAGAACATTAGATGATTCGGCTAACAGAAGATTATCTATCGCTGAATCGTTTCTTGCAGCAGACTCGGTGCTAGACCTATTGATAAATGTAACATCAAATCTTGTTGTGTATAAAAAAATGATCGAACATAGAGTTGATAGTGAACTTCCATTTATGGCAACTGAAAATATTATTATGCAGGCTGTAAAGCTTGGTGCAGATAGACAAGAGATGCACGAACTTATTCGTCAACACTCAATCGAAGCTGGCAAACAAGTTAAAATTGAGGCTAAACCTAACGATCTTATAGAAAGAATTATTAATGATGATAGAATTCCTCTTAACGGTAAAGAGATCTCTCAACTGCTTAACCATAAAGATTTTATAGGAAGAGCTCCTGAACAAGTTGATGAATTTTTAGTAAATGAGGTTAACCCGATTTTAATAAAATATAAAAAAGAATTAAGTAAAGGTTCTGATATAAAAGTGTAAAAAAATATGTAGTTAAATATATGTAGGGTGTTTCAGATATGAAAACTTATATATATTTAACTACTTTTATCAATTGTAATAAATCTGAAAAATGCCAAATCATTCAAACAATTATATTAAGTTTAATAAATATTTAAAAGAACAACATATTAGTTTTGTGAGTTGTTTTTAATAGTTTTTTGATTACAGTTTTCATTGTTTTTATTAGAATTGTTTTGAGGAGATTTATTGTTATTCATATTCATATCATATGATGAACTTTTTTTATTATGATAATGATACTCCCCTGTTTTCCTATTTGTATGCCCACCATTTTTATCTGTTCTGCCTGAATGAGTGTACCCTACACTTGTAAATATAAGTAGAAATATAACCAAATATTTTATCATCTTAAACAACTCCTAGATTAACAATATTACATAAATACACGTAATGTTATGTAACAAAAAGCATTATATGGTGATAAAACAACGATGTCAATACTATCTAATAAGTTGAATATCTTTATATTTCAATGTTTATTTATAAGGTTTTTTATATTTATTGCTTAAAAAAAAATACAATAAATAGTATGAATTATATGTTATGGTGTATAAAATATCTATTTGATTGTTTAGTTTCAATTTAGTGTTTGATGGTTGAATGGTGCGACTGTAGTAATTAGTCGATAGATTATTAGTGTGCTTAATAGATGTTGATTGTTTAGTTTTAATTTAGTGTTTAATGGTTGAATGGTGCGATCATAGTAATTAGTCGATAGATTATTAGTGTATTAAATACAACTTTATTGTATTAATGTGATAAATATTATATATATAGATTGAGTGTTAAAGTGTAATTGAGTCACTCAATTTATATAATAAATATAGAAAAGATAAAATTATTTTTGTGCATATTTTATAGGATCAGTCTCGCCTGCACGACTAAAACCTTGTAGCCTAAGAAAACAACTTTCACAAACTCCACACGATTCTTCCTCGCCTTGATAACATGACCATGTGAGATTGAGAGGGGCTGAAAGCTTCATTCCTAATTTGACAATCTCTGACTTATTATTATCAATTATAGGTGTTAAGATCTCAACTTGATAATTATCTCCTAACGCTATCTCAAGTAAAGAGTTAAACCGTTCAAAAAATATTTTTCTGCAATCTGGATACCCACTAGAATCCTCATCCACTGCACCTATAAAAACTTTAGATGCTTTAATAACCTCTGCATAACTTACTGCTATTGAAATCATATTTGCATTACGAAAAGGAACATAACTGCTAGGAAGTTTATCTGTAGATTGAGGTATTGAGTTTGTTTCAAGCTTAATGTTTCGATCAGTTAAGGCTGATCCACCTATATCTGAAAGATATGAAATATCTACAATTAATCGCTTATTTTCATCTATATTATAGAAGTTACATATGTCATTATATGCAGTAAGCTCTCTTTTCATCGTTAAATGGTTGTAGTTGATATGCACAGGATATACTTCATATCCCATATCTTTTGCTATAGCTAGCGTTACACAGCTATCTAGACCACCTGACAGGAGTATTATCGCTTTCTCTTTACCGTTTTGATTAATAACTGCTTCTTTATTCATTATATATTGACTACCATATTTTTTATTTTTTTATTTCTTTTAATTTATCTAACACTTCTTCTTTTTTGTCTAATATAAACATATTCTCAAACAGTTCTTTATCGATATATTTTCTACCAAGAAGAAACTCTTCTATCCACTTCATCAAACCTGTCCAAAACTCTTTTCCGTATAATATAATAGGAACGTCATTTAAGTAGTCAACAGATATTAGAGTTAATATTTCAAATAACTCATCTAATGTTCCAAACCCACCTTCAACAAATATGAATGCTTCAGAATCTTTAATTAAAAACACTTTACGTGTAAATAAGTAATCACATATAAATGATGATTTAACATACTTGTTACTCTCTTGCTCATGTGGTAGTACAACATTGATACCGATACTGCTTCCGTCTGCATCAAAAGCACCCTTGTTGGCAGCTTCCATTAATCCAGGCCCACCACCTGTTAATATAGAGTATCCATTTGTGCTAATAAAATTGGTTAGATCTACAACCGATTTATATGTTGCACTATCTTCCTCTGTTCTAGCTGATCCAAAAACAGTAACTATATTTTTGCTTGCTGGTAGTTCATTTAAAAAAGTTAATCCACCATGAAATTCTTCAGATATACTATCTATGATATCTTTATCTGTGGTAGTTATATTATATATTGTTCGTTTGCTCATTGTTAACCTTTATTGATATTTTAGTAATAGTAGCGAATTTATCTCTTTATGTATAGTTAATTTTTATAGAATTTAAGAATAACAAAGGCGACCCTTAAATTAAAGATCGCCTTTACTAATTATTTAAATATCTAAATTAATTTTAAATATTATAATTTTTTACTTCTTGTCGTATAAAGACCATTTGCCTCTAGTTCTTGAAAATCTAGTTGCTTTTCTTTTCTCTTCTTGAGATGCATTTTTAGATACTCCAAAAACTTGACCTGGGAATATTAAATCAGGATCTTTGATCTTGTCTTTATTTCCCCAATAAATAACTGGCCATAGGTAAGCATTACGAAGTTCTCTCTTAGAGATGTTCCATAAGTTATCACCACGAACAACAGTGTATTTAACCATGTTTCCAGTTACACCATCAGGTGCACCGATTAAATCTTGAGCTCTATTGTTTTCCATTTGAGCCATTTTAAGGTTACAAGCATCTGATGCTTTTTTAGCATTTTGTAGATGTTTGTTAGCTTTAGTTTTTGTTGCTCTCCAATCCATATTGTTTGAAGATGAATTTCTATCCATGTTTTTCAACTTAGCTTTAAGATCTTCAGTACGCTTACGTTCAACTAATAAAGCTTTGTAAGGTGGCTCTTCTTTACTAAATACTTGAATAGCTTCATTTGATGCATCTTCAGTACCGTTAATATCGCCAGACGCTTCTAAACGATCAACATTCTCAATAGCTTTCTTAGTTCCTACAAAAGCTTTGTTTCCACAAAAATCTTTTGAATAACCTTTAACTAACGAACGAATAGCCTCTAATGAATAGCCTTCTTCAACTACACCACCAGATTTACCTCCACAAGCTGCAACAAACATTAATAGTGAAACTATTAATACAATCTTCTTAAGCATAAAATAATCCTCCTGTAATAATTATATAACTAGTATATATATAAATTTCAAAACACTTCATCTAATTAGAAATACCCTACACTAACCCTTATGTTACTGTCAACATAAAAAATATAGAGAATTAAACAAACTCAAATCTTTCATCTACTCTTTAATATCGGTTGAAATGCTTAATTCCATTAACTGTTTTTTATCAACAAAGCTTGGAGCCTCACACATTATATCTATAGCTTTTTGAGTTTTAGGGAAAGCTATCACATCTCTTATAGATGTAGATCCTGTAATTATCGCTGCAATTCTATCAACACCGAAAGCTATACCACCATGAGGAGGTGTTCCATATTTTAATGCATCGATGAAAAATCCAAATCTACTTTCAAGATCAGCCTCGGTAAATCCCATTAATTCAAACATGCTTTTCTGTATATCACTTCTATGTATTCTGATAGATCCGCCACCTATCTCCGATCCGTTCAACACAAGATCATAAGCTTTTGCACGAGCCTTTTCAGGAGCTGTTTTTAAAAGTTCTATATCTTCATCAAGCGGTGCAGTGAAAGGATGGTGAATAGCTACAAAACGTTTATCTTCTTTAGAATATTCTAACAATGGAAAGTTTAATACCCATACAAATGAAAGTTTTTGATCATCTATAACATTTAACATCTTACCTAGTTTTAATCTTAGTTTAGACATATATAGATTTACAGTATACTCATCACCCGCACCGAAGAATATAATATCCCCAACCTCACCTTTCATCTCAGCAATAAGTTTAGCTGTTAGATCATCACCTAAGAATTTAATTAATGGTGATTGTAATCCATCTTCATTAATTCTTATATAAGCTAAACCTTTTGCACCAAGTGTTCCTACAAAATCTGTTAACTCATCTATATCTTTTCTGCTAAAAGATTTACCAGCACCTTTAGCATTTATAGCTTTAACAACGCCACCCTTTGTAGCTTCAGCAAATACTTTAAAATCACAATCTTTAACAAGTTCATTAAGCGTTTTTAAATGAAGATCAAAACGAGTGTCTGGAGCGTCAGTACCATACTGCTCAATAGCATCTGCATAATCCATTGTTGGAAAAGGAGCTGTTAAAGTTCTGCTAACTGTTTTCTCAAAAACATATTTAATCATTCCTTCAATCATATTGATAATATCTTCTTTATCTACAAAACTCATCTCTATATCCAATTGAGTGAATTCTGGTTGACGATCAGATCTTAAATCTTCATCTCTAAAACAACGCACTATCTGATAATATTTATCAAATCCACCTACCATTAAAAGTTGTTTAAACATTTGAGGAGATTGTGGAAGTGCATAAAACTTGCCTGCATTAACTCTTGATGGAACTAGATAATCTCTTGCACCTTCAGGTGTAGATTTAGTTAGGAATGGAGTTTCAATATCGATAAAATCTTTACTCCACATATACTCTCTTATAGCTCTCGTTAAATTACTGCGAAGCATAATATTTCGTTGTAACTCAGGACGTCTAAGATCAAGATAACGATATTTCAATCTAATATCTTCAGCAACATCTGTGTTGTCGTCTATCATAAAAGGAGGAGTTAACGCTGTATTTAAAATTCTTATCTCTGATATATGAACTTCAATATCACCAGTTTTTAGTCCATCATTTTTCATTCCATCAGGACGAAGCATAACTTTTCCTAAAACTGCCACAACATATTCTGGTCTACAAGTATCGCCTATAACTCTAGCCTCTTCGTGCTCTTCGTTCATAACGATTTGAGTAACGCCATATCTATCACGTAGATCAATAAATATAACTCCACCATGATCACGACGTTTTTGTACCCAACCATTTAAAATAACTTCTTTATTTAAATCTTCTTTTCGTAAATCGCCACATGTATGAGTTCTTTTAAAATCCCCTAAATTGCTTAACATTAACTAAACGCCCCCTAATACATATTTATACTTTATATCAAAATATTATACTCTAATTACTACTTTTACAACTTATCTATACTTAAAATATAACGTCATCAATCTCTATCTATTGCACATAAATCAACAATACTCATTCTTTGTTGATCGCCTGTTAACATATCTTTAACAGTTACCTCTAATGATTGTATCTCATCTTCACCAAGAATAACCGTAAATTTAGCATCTAATTTATTAGATTTTTTCATCTGAGATTTCATAGACGCTTGATCGTAATCATACTCTACTACAAAACCTTTCTCTCTTAAACTATTAACAATTTTTAATCCATGCTCTAAAGTGTCTTCAAAAAATAGAATAAAATAATCAGTCTGTCTTACAGGTAGGCTTCTACTCTGCTGAAGAAGTTCTACTAATCTATCAATCCCTATCGCAAACCCTATACCCGCTATATCTTTAGATCCACCTAAAGTTTTAATTAATCCATCATATCTGCCACCCGCACCTACTGCTGATGCTGATCCGAGCATCGTTGTTACAAGCTCAAAAGCAGTGCGTATATAATAATCTAAACCACGAACCATAAACGGATTGATCTTATATGGTATATTCATCTCACCTAAATGTTTTTTAACTAATGTGAAATGATCTGAACACTCAACACATAAATTATCAAGCATTATAGGAGCATCTTTAATTAACTTTTTACAATTTTCGTTCTTGCAATCTAATATACGAAGAGGATTACGCTCTAACCTTCTATTACAATCGCCACATAAATCTTCTTTAATATTCTTGAAATATGATATCAATAACTCATTATATGAAGGACGACACTCTTTGCATCCTAATGAATTTATCTCTAACTCGACAATATTTTCTAACTCTAAAATTTTAGCAGAATTATAAAGTAGTGATGCAATCTCTGCATCTAGTAAAGCAGAAGAACTCTCTAAAACCTCTACACCTATTTGAGTAAATTGACGAAAACGACCTTTCTGTGGACGCTCCCTTCTAAACATATTGCCTAAATAATAAAACTTTTTAACACCATTATTAATTAAACCGTTCTCAATATATGCTCTAAGTAATGACGCTGTGCCTTCAGGACGTAATGAAACAAACTCACCATCTTTATCTTCAAAAGAGAACATCTCTTTCTCAACAATATCTGTAGTGTCACCTATACCTCTATTAAATAATGCTGTTTTCTCTAATATAGGAAGACGAAATTCATTAAAACCGTAAGTTGTGAATAATGATTTTAACTTACACTCAACATATTGCCAATACTCAATATCTTCCCCAAAAATATCTCTAAAACCTTTCATCTTACTGTATTTCATTAATACCTATATCCTAAACTAATATGTTATTATATGCTGTCTATTATCTTTATATTTAAATCATCTTTTAATTGAGAGATCATACTATCTATACTCTCTAAGGTTGCTGGATGAATATAATCACCATCAATCTCTTTTAACGGTATAAGAACAAACGATCTTTCATTCATACATTTATGTGGAACAGTTAAGATATCACAATCAATAATTATGCCATTATGATCTATTATATCAATATCTATCTCTCTCGCACCCCAATATAACGGGTTTTTGTTCCTTCCGATAGACACTTCTAACTCTTTGATAAACTGTAATAATTTCTCAGGAGATAGATCGCATTCAATAGATATAACTTTATTATAATAATTTCTTTGATCATCTCTTAAAAGTGATACCGTTTCATATAATGACGACTCACTTAATAATACAAACTTATCATTTATTAACTCAATTGCTTTTGCAATAAATGTTTTGCTATCACCGATATTACTTCCAATACCTAATATTACTGACATGATTTATTTATCTTTTACGTTAGACTTATCTTTTACGTTAGATTTATCTTTTACGTTAGACTTATCTTTTGCATTAGATTTATCTTTTACGCTAGATTTATCATTTGCGTTAGACTTATCTTTTGCGTTAGATTTATCTTTTGCATTAGATTTATCTTTTACGTTAGATTTATCTTTTACGTTAGATCTATCTTTTACGTTAGATTCATCTTTTACGTTAGACTTATCTTTTACGTTAGATTTGTCTTTTACGTTAGACTTATCTTTTACGTTAGACTTATCATTTTCGTTAGACTTGTCATTTACGTTAGGTTCATCTTCAGTATTATAATTACCTTTAAGCCCTTCTAATAAAGCAATCCTTACCTCTTCCATCAAATCTTCATCTTTCTTACCTTGAGTAGGAATTGGTTTTAATACTTTAAGTTGCATATTTGAGGGAAACATACCAAGACCTGTTTTAGGCATACAAACATCTGTTCCTATTATGGCAACAGGCAAAATTTCAACATTAGCTTTACGAGCTATTAAAAATGCACCTTTTTTAAATGGAAGCAATACACGTCCAACACTTCTTGTGCCTTCTGGAAAAATAGCTACATCAATTCCAGAGTGTAGAACTTCAACCGTTCTATTAATACTCTTTATAGCTTTTCTTGCATTACCTCTTTCAACAGGAATACAACTTAATCCTTTCATAGCTGAACCCATAAAAGGCATATAGAAAACCTCTTTCTTTGACATAAAACTTACTCTACGTTTAAACGCTGTGAAAGACATTAATATCATTAATATATCTGTATAACTTTGGTGATTAGGCATAACTAAATATGTTTTATTCGGATCAAGATGTTCCCCTCCAGACCATTTAAGAGTTGAGCTATGTATCCACAACATAATCTTTCCTCTTGGAACTAATGGTGTTCGGTAACACATATCTTTGCTAGCTTTATCTTTTTTGAAAAAAGCTAATATCGTTCTCTCAAGAGAGTATTCTAAAACACCTATCACGGTTATAACAAATATTATAAAACCTTTAATCTTCTTCATTAAATCAACCTACTTTACTTTTTATTACTTTCTAGTTGTTGTAGTATTTTTGATATCTTTTACTCTTATTTCTACTATTACAATTAATGCTACTATATTATATCTATTCTATAACCGTAGCTATCTTTATTTATAGGTATCTAAAAATCAATCTGGTAGTTTCTTAACCTTGCTTGCAATTTCAGAAAATATATCGTTATAAACAGGTCTAATACCTGTGAATTGAGAGATACTATCAACTCTAACTTTGTTCTGAAAAAACATATTAAATGCAGACAAAATCTCTCTCACACCTGTTCCTAGAACATATACTCCAAGAAAAGAGTTGTCTGCTTTATTATATACAACTTTTATAGTCGTATATGTGTCCTCTGTAAGAAGATGGTTGTAAAAAGATGTATGATTAACCTTAATAACATCATAATCATATCCAGTTTTATGAGCCTGCTCTTCAGATAAACCGATGAAACCTAACTCGGGATCAGTTGATAGATATGTAGTATATCCGAATTCATCTGCTAAAATATCTTTACCTAACATATTATGTGCAGCCGTTTCTCCAGAATTAACAGCCCAACCAAGTCGCATACCAACAGCTGTAACATCTCCTGCTACATAAATATCTTTATTATCTGTTGTAAAATTAGTATCAAAAATCACGTTGCCGTCATCATTAATATTAACGCCTGCTGCTGAAAGATTTAATGGTGATATAAAAGGTTTTCTACCTATTGATAGAAAGACTTGCTCTGACTCTATCTGCATATCGTTAAATAAAATTAGATATTTTTGTCCAACTTTATCGATACTTACCACCTCTCTATTATGAACTATATTAATGCCTTTCTTCTTTAATATATCTTCATATTTTTTTGCAGCTTTTGAGTCTACAAATGAAAGTATGGTATCACTTTTTTCAACAATATTAACTTTAGTTCCAAGACGACTAAAAACACATGCAAGCTCAACACCAATAAGTCCACCACCTATAATTGATATTGAAGAAGGTATAGTTTCTAATTTTGATACAGAATTGATGCCAGTTAATTTTAGATTTGACAGTAGTTTTTGTTGATCTGAACCAACAGCGATTAATGCTTTTTCAAAAACAATTATATCAACTTCACCGTCTTCTTTAGTTAACTCTGCTTTATGAGGTTCTAAAAACTTTATCGTGCCTGAGATATATTTGATTTCATATTTCTCGAACTTCTCAAGAATTAAACGTTTTGATTTATTAACATTATTATCAATATATTTTTTTAATCTTTTGAAATCTAGCTTCGCTGGAGATGTTTTACCGTTATCGATAAAATTATTATGGACTTGAAGATATCTAGTATACATTTGTGAAAAATAGAGTAGTGAATTGGATACAACTACGCCATCATTACAATATGCCCCACCTAACTGCTTTGAGACTACTAAAATGTCATTACTTTCTTTTGCTAAAGTTGTGGATGCAGCAATCCCTGCTGGACCCGCACCCACAACTAAATATTTTACCTTAATCATTGATGATCTAGTGTTAACTTCCTAATCTTATTATTAAGTTCCTACTTCCCATGATGCTAAATATGTTTCTTGCTCAGGAGTTAGTTTATCAATGTTTACACCCATTGTTTTAAGCTTCGTAAGAGCTATATCTTGCTCAACACTTGCTGGTAGAACGTAAACTTTTTTCTCTAACTTACCTTTGTTTTCAACTACAAATTCTGATGATAATGCTTGTGTAGCAAATGACATATCCATAACTGATGCAGGGTGCCCTTCAGCACATGCAAGGTTGACTAATCTTCCTTGTCCTAACACATAAATAGATTTACCATCAACTATATACTCATCAACATTATTATTATTTCGAACATCTTTGATAACTTCACTAGAAAGTTTAGTTAATCCTACTAGGTCTATTTCTATATCAAAATGTCCTGAATTTGCAACAATACATCCAGTTTTCATAACTTTGAAATGCTCTGATCTAACAATGTGCATGTTACCTGTTACTGTACAAATGATATCTGCAAATTTTGCAGCTTCACTCATCGGCATAACTCTATAACCATCCATTGATGCCGCTAACGCTTTAACTGAATCAACTTCAGTAACAATAACATTAGCTCCTAAACCTCTTGCTCTTTCAGCAAGACCTTTACCACACCAACCGTAACCTGCAACTACAAATGTTTTACCTGCAATTAATGTATCAGTAGCACGAATGATGCCATCTATTGATGATTGACCTGTTCCATATCTATTATCAAACATGTTTTTAGTTTGAATATCGTTAACTGCAACAACTGGGAATTTTAACATTCCTGCCTCTTGCATAGCTCTAAGCCTGATAACACCTGTAGTTGTTTCTTCCATTGATCCGATTATATGATCATGAAGTTCTGGGTGATTTTTTAAGATTTCAGATACTAAATCAGCACCGTCATCCATAGTAACATGAGGTTTGTGTGCTATTGCACTACTTATATGTTTGTAATAAGTATCGTTATCTTCGCCTCTTATAGCGTGAACAGATATACCGAAATCTCTAACTAAAGAAGCTGCTACATCATCTTGTGTTGATAATGGATTTGAAGCAACTAAAAGAATATCTGCACCACCTGTAGCACATGTACGCATTAAGTTTGCAGTCTCTGCTGTAACGTGAAGACAACAAGACATACGCATGCCTTTAAATGGTTTACTCTTCTCAAACTTAGCTCTAATTTCTGCTAAAACTGGCATACTTTTGTCTGCCCATAAAATACGTTTTTTTCCTACATCTGCAAGATTGATATCTTTTATATCGTGATTGTTTGACATTTACATTCCCTCTATGAAATTATTATATGAAATCTATCACTACTAAATAAAAATAGATAATATAAATGTTGCTTAACAAATCTATTATCTATTTCTTATAGTTAGCTTTTATAACTTAACTTACTTATTAATTCGTTTTTATCAATGATTTAATATCATCAACTTTATTTCTTTTTTCCCAATTAAAAATCTCTCTACCAAAATGCCCGTATGCAGCAGTTTGTCTAAAAATTGGTTTTCTTAAATCAAGCGACTCAATCAATCCTTTAGGTGTTAGATCAAACACTTTGCTGATTATTTTTGATATCTCATCATCAGATATAATACCTGTGTTAAATGTATCAACACTAATTGATACAGGTTGAGCAACACCGATCGCATAAGCTAATTGGATTTCACAACGCTTTGCAAGCCCTGCGGCTACTATATTCTTAGCAACCCATCTTGCACCATACGCAGCTGATCTATCAACTTTAGTCGCATCTTTACCAGAGAACGCTCCGCCACCATGACGTCCCATTCCACCGTAAGTATCAACTATAATTTTTCTACCAGTTAATCCACAATCACCCATAGGGCCTCCAACAACAAATCTACCAGTTGGATTGATATGAAGTGTGATTGCATCTTTATCGTATAGATCGCTCGGTAAAGTCGGCTCTATAACATATTTTTTTATATCTGCATGAATTTTTTCAAGTGTAATATCTGGTGCGTGTTGAGTTGAAACAACAACTGTATCAATACGAACAGGTTTATATCCATCATACTCTATAGTTACTTGAGATTTTCCATCAGGTCTAAGATAATCTAGTACACCTGTTTTTCTCACTTCGCTTAATTTCATAGAAAGTTTATGTGCAAGCATAATCGGTAACGGCATTAATTCTTCAGTTTCATCACATGCAAAACCAAACATTAAACCTTGATCGCCTGCACCACCAGTATCAACTCCCATCGCTATATCTGGAGATTGTTGATTGATCGTTGAGATCACTCCACAAGTTAAATAATCAAATCCGTATTTAGCTCTAGTGTATCCTATATCTTCAATTGTTTTTCTAACAACTCCTGGGATATCTACATATGTTTTTGTAGTTATTTCACCCGATACTACAACTAATCCAGTAGTAAGAAGTGTTTCACAAGCAACCCTGCTTGTTGGGTCATCAGTTAGCATTGCATCAAGAATACTATCTGATATTTGGTCAGCTATTTTATCAGGGTGTCCTTCTGTTACAGACTCTGATGTAAAAAGGTATTTCTTATTCATAATGTTAAAACTGTCTCCTATATTCGTAACGTTAATGTTGTTATTGATATTTAGACATAATATATCTAATATTACTATCAATAATTTCAGCAATTTTTATATTTATGTATTACTATCAATATGTACTACATAGATATCTCATACCTAAATATTTATATTAACAGTTTGGTTAATTTTGTACTTATATATTACTATCAATATATACTACTTAGACATAATACATCTAATATTACTATCAATAATTTCAGCAATTTTTATACTTACGAATTACTATTAGTTGTTAGCGTTTTTTTATATTTTATTATTATCTGATCCATTAGATCTTTATTTTTCAATTTCGTTATCTTAATCTGTTTAATGTTAGCTTCTACTTCTGGAGGAACAATTTTAAGGCTATACAATGCCTCTAAATCCTGCTCAAGTTTAATGTGTTCATTAAAATACTTATTAAACTCTGCATCACTTTCTCGTAACTCTGAGATAATCATATCTTCGCTCATGTTTATAATTCCCCCTTTAACGTATAATAAATCAGTACAATAAATTTATTACAAAACTGCATAAATAAATTATACAATATTTTTATATTATAGGTTAGTTAAATTATTGCGTCCCTTGTCATCCTTACCGCATTAAGATTACTACCATAATAATTTTTTATTATTCCACACTCTTTAAAATCAAAACTTTTATATAAATTTAATGCAACATGATTGCTTACACTAACTTCTAAAAACCAAGTATAGCCTTTATATTCTTTAATAATGGTTGTAAAAAATTTCTTACCTAACCCTTTATTTTGATACTCTTTCTCTATGGCAAAGGTTACGAGCTCAACTGTTAAACTAAGTTTCCATATAACCATATAACCGACAGCTTTTCCTTCAAACTCATAGATATAAACAATTGAGTGATCTTTACTAAACTCTTGTAAAAATGAAGAATTGCTCCACCTATTTAACTCAAATGAGGCATCACAGATCCGTCTTATTATATCTATATCATCTAATGTTGCAACTCTTATCAAAATCAATCTCCGCTTCAGCTTTACGCAAATATAACGGTAAGCATTCGCCTAGAAAGTGAGAGATGTTTTCACTATAAGCCACCGTTTCGAGATTAATCACATCGCTTTTAAACGAATTAACTGTAATATAATCTCCTATTAATTCATCAGATATAGTAATTTCTTCTATATCGGAAAAAATAGTATCTTTAAAATTATAGCTACGAATAGCAAATAATTCCCCTTTCAATCTTGAAACAATAGAGAACTCTTCCTCTTTTTGTATAGATATCGCTTTCGCATCAAGAGCGTTTATACCATAAACAGCTTTATTTCCTGCAATAGCTAACCCATATATAAATGATATCCCAACCCTAATGCCTGTAAAAGACCCTGGACCAGTGATAACATAATATTCGTCAATAGAGGCTACATCAACAGATGTTTGAGTTAACATAAAATCTAATATCGGCAATATCTTCTCAGATGTCCCTCTCTCAATTCTGATTTTTGTGGAAAAAATAACTGAGCCACAATCAGTAAGGACAATAGATAGATAGCTCGATGATGTATCTAAAAAAAATCTTTTCATTTGTTCAATTATAATATTTATAATTTCATCTGTCAATTATATTAACAAATTAAATTATGTCTATTTTAATATACACAATCCTAAAACTTAATCTCTTAGTTGCAAAATAAACCGAGCAAGTCATTAGATTATATAAATCAAATCACAGCAACTAAAGAACTAACTGAAACCACAAACATATTACAACTGTGAACTAGTCACCATATTAAACGAGCTAATCGTAATAATAAACATATTACAACTGTGAACTAGTCACTATATTAAACGAGCTAATCGTAATAATAAACATATTACAACTGTGAACTAGTCACTATATTAAACGAGCTAATCGTAATAATAAACATATTACAACCAATTAACATCTATCCATTTACAAAAGGATTATTAATTTTTTCATGTTTTATAGATGTTTTTTGTCCATGTCCTGGATAAACTGTTACGTTCTCATCTAATGTATATAACTTTTCTTTGATAGATTTGATAATTGACGGATGGTCTGATTGCTCTAAATCTGTTCTACCTATCGATTCATGAAATAATGTATCACCCGATATAAGGATTTTATCGTCATTCTCACCTATTAGAAACGATACACAACCCATCGTATGACCTGGTGTATGGATTACAGTTATATCTTTACCGTTAAAATCAAACTTATCGCCATCATTCAAATATCCATCAACCGTAGGTTCAATATCATATTTCCAACCATACATTTTTGAAATTGCTTTAGCATCTCCTATTAACGGTTCGTCATTCTTATGAATGTAAAATTTGCAACCATACTTCTTTTGTACTTCGCCTACGGCTCCGATATGATCGAAATGTCCATGTGTGTTTAAAATTGAATGAACTGTTAAATTGTTCTTCTCTAAAAATGCATCTATCTTATGAAAGTCGCCACCTGGATCAAATAAAACCGCTTCTTTACCATCATGATAAATATATGTGTTCTCCTTTAATGGAGTTACTGGAACAAAATCTAATTTAAACATAAAATCTCCTTAATTACCTTAATTACCTAATTACTTTATTTCCTTAATTTATCTCAATATTTTTAAAATATTTACTTTTAACGAATACAGATATCCAAAATAGAATATTATAGAAAATAATATAATAAGTAAAACATTTAATTCAATATATTTTAATATCATTATCAATCCTATTAGAAGAATATTTGATGAAATAACCTTTATTAACAACACTTTATACTTACTTATATCAAGTGAATAATCTTTTATAAACACATATAAAAACATTGCATTGAAGAACGCTGAAATTGAAGAAGCTAACGCTATTCCTGCATGAGCGAAATAATTCATCAATATAAGGTTTAATATAATATTTAATATAAAACCTATAAATGCTGCTTTAACTGGTGTTTTTGTATCCTTTTTAGAGTGAAACACTTTTGTGAATAAATTTATAAATGAGAAAAATATCAATCCAACACTATACATCCGTAATGCTGATGCTGTATTTATTAAATCTATATCCGTAAAATTGTTACGATAAAATATCAATCTTATTATATCGGTTGATAACATAAAAAGTCCGATCGTTGCAGGAATAATCGCTATAAACAACGTCAACACTGATTTATCAATTAACGATACCCTCTTCTCAACATCATTATTAATATATGCCTTAGATAATTCAGTTAACGATACCGTGCCAACAGCGACGGCTAGCACACCTAACGGAAATTGAAAAATTCTGTTAGAGTAGAATAACCAAGATATAGAACCGACTGCTAAATATGATGCAAGCACTCTGCCTATTAAAAAGTTAAGTTGAGATATTGACACACCTGCAATAGATGGCACAATTAATAGATATGTTTGCTTAATCGCTTTATCAATTTTTGTAAAAAATATCGGTCTATATCCATATATTAATGATATTGAAAATATTAATAACGCTTGTAAAAATCCACCCAGTAAAGTTCCGTATGCTAGGTAATAAATATTTCCACTATCTTTATATCCTACCCATGCACCTAAAATCATCGCTATGTTGAATAGTGCTGATGAAACATATGGTACAAAATATGAGTTATTAAAATTTAAAAAACCAGATAGTAAGCCTGAGAAACTAATTAATAGTAGAAATGGCATAACTATTCTTAATAAGTTTGCACCCTCTACTAAAACATCTTTATTCTCTAGAAAACCTGGCACAAATATAACTATCACATAGTCTGCAAAAAATATAATTATCAATGTTATTACAGATATTATAAATGTTTGAACAACTATCAGCTGTGTTAGATAAGCGTTCTGCATTTTTTGTCCACCAATTTTAAACTTCTCAGTTAAAAACGGCATGAACGCAGATGAGATCGCACCTTCAACAAAAAATTGTCTAAACAAATTTGGGATTGCAAAAGCTACGAAAAATATATCCGTTAATGCTGTCGCTCCAAAATACGCAGCGATACTTACATCTCGTATTAATCCGAATATTCTACTTATTAATATACCTATACTTGAAAGTAAAACCTTACCAATATAACTACTCAATTACGAAAACCCCCTAAAGTTCACTACGTGTTTATACATCGTAAAAATAGCTTTGACAACATATGTTTATTAGGTTAAGGTATAAAAAATCATATAGCAAGACAATAGTTTATTTCTTGAGAATTAGTTGATAGCAACTACAATGGAGACATTATAATGATTACTAAATCTGAGCTTATTGAAACAATAGCAGAACGATATCCTGATATGACAAAAAAACAGATAGAATATATAATTAACGCAGTATTTTTAACGATTAGAGATTCTCTAAAAGAAGGAAATACTGTTGAAATTCGTGGCTTCGGTTCTTTTAAAGTTAGAGAGAAAGAGGCTAAATCTGGAAGAAATCCTAAAACTGGTACTCGTGTACTTGTTCCTGAGAAAAAAGTACCCGCTTTTAAACCTGGTAAAGAGATTAAAGAAGCGTTACTCGCAATTGAAGTTAAAGATAAATAAGATAGTTTGATTAAATGCTGATATTTAACATAAATTAGATAAATGGTTGAGCTTAAATCGTTATCTATCAATTTTATCAATAAAAGGTTGTTGAGATATTAACCTTACTTATTGTTGCGTAGTAAAATATTAATAACTCTGAACACATTAAACAAATCATAAACTATTAACATCTTAACCGATACCTATATAACTATCCTCACCATTTAAAATAACTCTAAGTCTTTCTTCGATCACACTATCATCAACACCTGCTTCAATATACTTCTTAGCATCTATATTTGCATCTCGCAACATCATCACATCTTCAACTATATTTGCATATTTAAGCTCAACACCACCTGATTGTTTTGTGCCAAATAGATCGCCTTGTCCTCTAAGTTTTAAATCTATCTCTGCTAACTTAAACCCATCATTATATTGCACCATCGCTTTAATCCTTTCTCTGCCCACAGGCGTGATATCTTTCGATGTTATAAGGTAACAGTAAGATTGTAGATCGGATCTACCCACTCGTCCCCTTAACTGGTGCAGTTGTGATAACCCAAACCTTTCTGCTTGCTCTATAACCATAGCTGTTGCATGAGGGATATCAACACCAACTTCAACAACTGTTGTTGAAACAAGAACATCTATAACTCCATTCCTAAAATCATCTAGCAACGAACGTTTCTCATCTGACTTTAATCTACCATGCAGAAGTCCTACTTTTTTATCTTTATAATATTTAGAAATATATTCATAACTTTGTGTGGCTGCTTTTAGATCAATTTTATCACTCTCATCTATCAATGGATATACAAAAAATGCACCCTCTTTCTTATCTAGCAACAGCTTAACTTTATCTAAAACTTTATTCAGATCGCTCTCTCTATAATGCTCGGTAATCGGTTGAATTCTACCAGGTGGCATCTCATCAATAATAGATATATCAAGATCACTATATAAAGTCATAGCTAAAGTTCTTGGAATTGGTGTTGCAGTCATTAGCACAATATCTGGCACTGGACTACCCTTTTCAATTAACTTCTTACGTTGATCAACTCCAAATCTATGTTGCTCATCAACCACAACTAAACCTAACTTATTAAATACGATATCGCTTTCAAGTAGTGCGTGCGTACCGATCAGAATATCAATCTCATTATTCAGAAGCCTATGCTTTATACCCTCTTTAACTTTTTTAGTTTTCGATCCTGTTATAAGCTCGACCTTAATCATATCATTGCCAAAAACTTTAACAAAATTGTTATAATGCTGTTCAGCTAAAACTTCAGTTGGTGCAATAATTGTTGATTGATAACCGTTCATAACCGATATCGCTGCCGATATAAAAGCGACTATCGTTTTACCTGATCCAACATCACCTTGTATTAATCTATTCGTCTGTCTTATATTATGCATATCATTAAAAATTTCCACAAGCACCCTTCGTTGTGCAGATGTTAATTTAAAAGGCATGATCTCTTTAATTCTATTTAGAAACTCTTTAGATATATCAAACGATATACCCTCTAGCTCTTTATAATTTTTTCTCTTTCTTGCTAATAATAAATTTAGATAGAACAACTCCTCATATATCAACCTTTGATATGAAGGATGCTTTCTACTCATTATAAGTTTACTGTTTTCAGAGGTTTTTGGAGTATGAATTGATTGTAGTGAGTTTTGAATTGATGGAAAATTATATCTATCTAATAAATAGTTAGGTAATGTTTCTTTAACTTCATTCAATCCAACAGTTAACGCTTCTTTAACTGCTTTACGAATTGTAGATTGATATAATCCTGCTGGTAAGTGATAGATCGGTCTAACAGTATTTATATCATAATCTGGTATAATTTCTGGATGAAAAATAGATAAAACACCATTATTTGATGATATGTTTCCGTATAAATTATACTTTTTGCCTTCTTTAAAAATAGGTAATGGATAGCTATATGTATAGCTTAGATATAACGCTGCGATAAAACCATCATCACTTCTAAAAAGAAGCCTTAGAACTTTTTTACCATTTTTAGCGTTGATATATGTATGGCTTTCATAGGTACCTGATATAATACCATTATCTGATTCAGAGTTATGAGATAACACTTCATATCTAAAGGGCAGAAAATATATCATATCATAGATATTGATTAAGTTATATTTACTTAAAGAGGTTGCAGCTTTTTCACCGATACCTTTAAGAGTTTCAATAGATCTTTTTAATATCTCTTTATTATTCGATGAGGGCTTCAATTTCAGAAATCTCACTTTGCGTAAACAGATTAGTTACATTGATAATAACTACCATAGCCGTACCTATACGAGCGATACCTTCCATATGATTTTCGGACTGGTTTTTAACACAAGGAGTTGCATCAATATCACTACCGTTAATACTTAACACCTCAGAAACAGAATCAACAACAAACCCTATTCTGCGATCACCTATAGATGCAATAATAACTCTCGTATCATCATCATCAACAAGTAGAGGCATATTGAGTTTTTTACGGAGTGATACAATCGGAATAACTTTTTCACGAAGATTAACAATCCCTAAAACATAATCAGGAGATCTTGGTATAGGAGTGATATTTATCGTTCTGATAATCTCTTCAATCACCATAATATCAACGGCGAAATCTTCACCTGCTAACTTAAATCCAACATATTTCTTTAAATCTGACATATATACTCCAAAATATTTAATAGCCTTAATAAAAGACACCATAAATTCAGACACAATGATAACTTATCTACTACTAAAAATATAGTATAAAAATATATAATTGACAATAGAAATGATATTATTATAGAATTACAACATCATAAACATCAATTTAAAGGAGTTTAATTATAATGACTATAATAGAAAGATTAAATAGAGGCGTTAAAAAAGGTAAAGATGTATATATAGCACCGTCTGCTAGCGTGTTCGGATATTGTGATCTTGGTGATGACTCATCAATTTGGCATAGCGCTGTACTGCGTGGAGATGTTGAACAAATTTCAGTTGGTGATAGATCTAATGTTCAAGATGGATCTGTTCTTCATGTTACAACTGATAAGTGGAAATGTATTGTTGGCAACGACACATCAATCGGACATGCTGTAGTTCTGCACGGTTGTACTATTGGAAACAATGTGCTTGTTGGGATCGGATCAATTATACTTGACGGTGCAATAGTTGGTGATAACTGTATAATCGCTGCTGGATCTCTTATCCCTCCTGGGAAAGTTATACCACCTAGAAGTATGGTAATGGGATCGCCAGGGAAAATTGTTAGAGAATTAAACGATGAGGATGTAGCAAACATTAGATCGTTCTCTGAAAGATATGTTGAGTATAAGAAAATCTATCTAAACTATCCTGAAAAATTGTAATAGATAAATAGTTTGAAAATTTTAAATATAATTATACCTGCCTCACGGTGGGTATTTTTTTATATCATAAATTGTAAATTATACATATCATTTTGGTGGGTATTTTTTGATTTTAAATTTTAAAACAATAAGTTTTGAGTTAAATAATCTATATATTTAAAGATAATTTTATCTAGATATATAGATAAATATTTCATTGAAATAACACTTGCATAATAATTATTTGCAATATATACATAATGTTAATCAACAAAATACTGTTGATAATAATATTATAGATGATACTTTAATGTATCATAAAGAGGTTTTATGCAAAGAGTTCCAGTTGTGTCAAGCAATCTAGTAAGTGTAGGTTATGATGTTAATACGAGTACTTTAGAAGTTGAGTTTTTAGATAGTGTGTATGAGTATTATGATGTTCCTCAAAATCTCCATGAAGGTTTAATGAATGCAGATTCTCATGGTGAATACCTTGACCAATATATAAAAAAGGGTGGATTTAAGTACAAAAAGATTTCTTAACTTATTAAGAATAAAAATCTTTCTAACATCAAGAAGTTAATACTACTTGGTGTTAGTTTTTCTTATAAGGATTAATTTCTAAGATTTTAATTAGACATTAAGTTAAAGCTCATATATAGGCGTGTACGAAGAAATTAAGCCTTAAAAAAAAATTATTATATAAAACCCTCTACAACTCTACAATCGTTATCGCTTGTCCACCCTCTTGGTTCTCTGCTAGTCGATAAGATTTAATCGTAGACGATTTGCGTAGGTACTCATGGACTGCTTTACGGAGCTGTCCTGTGCCTCGACCATGCACAACATTTACCGTATCCACATTGTTATCAATTGATTTATCAAGATACGCTTCAAGAAGATCTAACGCCTCTTCAACTCGTTTGCCTACTAAAACTATCTCACCCTTAACATGATTAGTAACTGCGTTATCTTTTATCTTTATAGGTTTTTTTGTAGGTTGTTTCTTATCAATCTTTTTACCGATCAAATCATCCATTTTAAGATTTATCTTAAACCCGTTTATATCAACTTGAACCATATCTTTACGAATTGATAAAACCGTTGCTTTCGCATTATATGTATCTAAATAAATTAGATCACCTACTTCAATATCCTTAACTTTATCAAACGATTCTTTAACTTTAGAAAGTCTACTCTCAACATATTTAATATCGTTTTCAACGCTCTCTTGATCGACTTTCTCTTTTTTATCTTTTATCATTCGTCTGCTTTGTTGAAGAAGTTGATATGTTTCAGATAATAATTCAAACTCTTTTTTACCTAACTTTTTATTTATTATCTCATCTGTTTCTGTAAGCTTTTTCTCTCTCTCATTAAGTTCACGATCCCACTCATCTAATGTGATTTTCAAATGTGTGTTCTCTGCTTTCATTCTATTAATCTCATCAACCGAAACTTCAAGCGATGATTTATATTGTTGAACCTCTTCTAAGGCTAAGTCTATAACCTCTTCATTAAAGCCTAATCTCTTAGCGATTAATATAGGATCAGATCTGCCGATGATATCTTTTAATAATCTATACCTTGGCTCAAAAGTTTCATAATCAAAATCAACCGAGTAGAACATCGAGATTGTATTATTTAATGCAAAATTTTTGATCTCTGTAAAGTGAGTTGTAACGATAATATCTGAATTTCTGCTCAGTAGATATTTTAGTATAGCAATCGCTAAGGCTGCGCCCTCTCTTGCATCTGTACCTGTTCCTAACTCATCAAAAAGCAGTAAAGATCTATCACCACTTTTCTCCATTATAGATTTTATGTTAAGCATGTGAGATGAAAAAGTTGAAAGGTCCATAACGATAGATTGCTTATCTCCGATATCTGCTAAAATATTACTGTAAATAACATATTTTGCTTTTTCTGCAAAAATAGGTAACCCACAATAAGTTAAAATTAAATTAAGTCCAACAGATTTTAATGCAGCTGTTTTACCACCAGTATTAGGACCTGTTATAACTGCTAACCGTTTATCTTGATCAAATGTAAAATCTATACCTACTGATGTGTTATCAGGTTTTAATAAAATTAATGGGTGATGAAGATTTTGAAAATATAACCCATCTGAATGTTCTGCAAATGCGATTATTTTATCTCTATAAAATCTTCCTATATCTAAATATAAAGCTAACTTAGAATATTTTTCTATTAAAACATTTATATCATTTATCGACGCTTTAAATAAAGAAATTATATTATAAATAATCTTTGCAATCTCTTCAGATTCTTTTATTGCAAGCTCTTGAAGTGCATTATTAAACGGAATAGCTGTAGATGGTTCTATATATAATGTCTGTCCAGATGTAGATTTATCTTGAATTATACCGACTATATATTGATGATAATTTGATTTACAACTTAATGTATATCGACCATTATGAACAGTTATTGTATCTTCATTTATAAACTTTGATGCATTACTTGAATTGATAATTTGTTTAAGTTTTTTCTGTAACGAATCACGATAAATTTTAATATCGCATCTAATTGTATAAAGCTCGGCAGTTGCATTATCTTTGATCTGCCCCATATCATCTATAGCTGTTCTGATAGTTGAAGAGATGTCATCTAAAGTGTTGATAGATGATACTAAATCTTTTAAATGTACAATTCTTTTTATAGCTAATAATTTAGATTTTAGAGTTGCAATATCAGTTAAGAAATTTGCAAAAACTATTAAATCTTTAGGATCGTATGAGATCTCTTTGTTAATTAATCTATCTATCGCATAATAGCTATCTTCATCTTTATTAAGCACTATCTCATCTGAAACAAGGCTGATGATTTCATTATACTTATTCTGTTCTAAAAGTATGTCATCTACATTTCCATAAGGAGAAAGTTTATCTATATCTAACTTAGCGTAATATGATATAAAAGACTCTTTAAGAATATCTAAAAAATTGTAAAACTCTAAAGTTTGATAATCGTAACTCATAATAATTTATTACATAATAGATGTGATTAATCAAGTAAAAAAAATCAACTATCAATCATATTAAATTTTTATAGAAATTATCCAACTTTAATAGTAGATCAGATATCGTATTTGATGATATAACTATTGACTTTTATGCAATATAATATAAATTATGAGAGTTATTATAAAATATATATTAAGTTTTGGAGAATATTATTATGTCTAGTCCTGTGTTTAGTGAAAAAACTTTTTCAGCAACTTATCAAAGAGAAAATGCTGGTGTTATGACTGTCAACGGTACAATTTCAAGAGCGTTAATTTTAACATCAATATTAGTCGGATTTGCACTATACGGAGCGCACCTTTTCGCAAATGCAACAGATATGGGATTAATGATGAACATCGTTAAAGGTACTGCTATCGCTGCACTTGTTATTGCAATCGTAATGATGTTTAAAAAAGAGTATGCAATGCCATTATCAATTGTATACGCAATACTTGAAGGTGTATGCTTAGGTATCATATCTATGATATTTGAATCTACGTACAACGGAATTGTTTTCCAAGCACTAGGTTTAACTATTATGGTTTTATTCTTAATGTTGTTTCTATACAGATTTAAAATTATAAGAGTAACTGAGAAATTTAGAAGCGTTATAATAGTTGCAACATCAGCTATATTTGGAATGTATCTACTATCATTTGTGCTTGGTTTTTTCGGTATCAACTTACCTTTTTTAACTGGAGCAACTCCACTTGCAATCGGTATTAATGTTGTTGTGGTTATAATCGCATCACTAAATTTACTGCTTGATTTTGATTTTATCGAGAAAGGTGCACAGAATAATTTACCTAAATATTTTGAATGGTATTCTGCATTTGGATTATTAGTTACACTGATCTGGTTATACCTTGAGTTATTAAAATTGTTATCAAAATTGAATAAAAGATAGTTATAAGTATAACTAATTGTAAGTAGTATTTAGTTCTAGATATTGCTAAATTGTAATTAGTGCTTAATTGTAAGTATTATTAAATTGTAAGTAGTGTTTAGTTGTAAGTATGGCTTAATTGTAAGTAGTGTTTAGTTGTAAGTATGTTAAATTGTAAATAGTGTTTAGAGGAATTTATATGTTAAAATTAGCTTCACGATACATAATCGTAGTTTTAGTAGTTTCATCAATACTCGCATCAACGTATGGTTGTTTCAGTGCAGAGAGTTATTATAATAAAGGATTAGTTGCCTATCAAAACGGCGATCTTGATAAAGCTATTAAAAGTTTCTCTAAAGCGATAGATAAAGATCCGACATATGTTTTAGCTTATCTAGAACGAGGAACTGCATTCGCTGATAAAGGTGAGATAGAGAAAGCCTTTCTAGATATTGATAAAGCGATTGAAATATCTAAAACCTACCCTGATGCTTATTACGATAAAGCTGTTTTATATCATCGTGAAGGCGATCTTGCTAAAGCGAAAGAAGTGTATGAACAAGCTATTAAAATCGATCCAGAATTTGCGATCGCTTACTATGGAATTGGTAATGTATACGAAGAAGAAGGCGATACAAAAACAGCGTTAGATTACTATAATAAATCAATCGCTAAAGATCCATCAATTGCAAACACTTATAATCATAGAGGTTTGATATTTTTTGAACAACTAAAATATACTCAAGCAATCGAAGATTTTACAAAAGCTGTAGAGCTTGAACCACATTACTTAGTTGCATATTACAATAGAGGCTTAGCATATTTAGAGCTTAAAGATTACGATATGGCGAATACTGACTTCACAACTATAATCGGTTTTGATCCTCAATATGTGCGTGCTTATTATAGCAGAGCAACAGTTTATGAATTACAAGGCGAACTTGATAAAGCAACGAACGACTATATGAGCTGTTTAGATTTCGTACAAGGCGATCAACATATAATAGATAAGTTGATATCTATGGCAGATAACGGAAGTATAATCGCTGAAAAATATCTGATAGATACAGGGCTTGTTAAAAAGAATTAATAAGATAATGATATAATTATTTTGAAATAATTTGAAGTATTAAATGTTAAAGCATTTTAATATATTTAGAGAGTAGACTGTTAATAGTAGTCTACTTTTTTTTTACAATTATTGTATATCTATTATTTAATAGAGTAAACACAGATACATATATTAATGTTTGCTATCAGCTAGATAGACAATATTATTTAATCCATATTAAATAGGTTTTACGTTTACAAACAATAGGCTAGAATTATAAAATCTATAACCCTATATCGGAACTATCAAATGGTAAAAATCTATCTATCCCAGACATTTCATTTAATTTCTTATATATCAAACTAGGAATTGGTAGAATATAAGGTACTAATTTAGACTCTGCAATACTGTTATTTATTGCTGATTCTTTAGGGATAAACAACATCATTACCCATAAAAAAATTGATGCAATAACAGCTCCTTTTATACCGCCAAAAATTAATCCACCTAACCTATTTAACCCACCTAAATGTATCATCGTAATAAATCGATGAAGTATTTTACCCATTAAAAATACTATAATATAAATAAGCAGAAACCCTAGCACATAGGTAATCACTGAAGATATTTTATCATCAGTCACACCCATACTAACAACAACGCTATGTATCGGAGTGTATACCATATACGAAAATATTAACGCTAAAGCGATACCTAACATACCGACAACACCTATTATTAATCCAGCGAATAACCCTCTAATTGCAAAGAAGGCTATAATTGCTAAGATTACGATATCAGTTATGTCCACCAGTGATCTCCTTAACAACCTCTGATACTAATTTGCCATCTGCTTTCCCAGCAACCTTACTTACAACATTTTTCATAACTATACCAAAATTTGATTTCTCACTATCTGATAGACCGTTAAAGACCTCTTTAACAATCGCCACTACTTCATCTTTTGATAGTTGTGCTGGTAGATATTTGATAATTGAATCGATCTCTTTCTGCTCTTTCTCTACAAGATCGTTTCTGCCTGCTTTTCCAAATTGCTCTATAGAGTCTTTACGTTTCTTTATTGATGATGCGATAATCTTTAAAACTTGTTCATCATCCAACTCTTTCATAATAGCTATTTCTTGATTTTTTATATCTGCTTTTAACATTCTAATAGCGTCAAGAGTAACACTATCTTTCTCTCTCATCGCTGTTTTCATATCATCGTTCATTAAATTCTTTAAACTCATTATAAAATCTCCCTGCTTTCTACTTTATCTTACTCTATTATAATCGACATAAATAGAGAAAAGCTTACTTATAAAAAATAAACCAACTCTATCTATATAAAAAAAATGCCAATACTAAAAAGTATTGACACTTTATATTATAAATTTATTATCAATAACTACTTTTAAACTTTATTTACCGAACTGATTTTCAAGTTCATACATACGTCTGATATTAGATTCTGCACGTCTTATAGTATTGTTCAAAAGATCATCAGGCTCAACAGATATACTATCAGTATACTTTAATTGATCTAATGCTTTTTGAAACTCGCCTTCTATCTCATAACATATTCCAACATTATAATTTAATGTTAAAGAAGATCTATTTCTAACTAACAATTCTCTAAAAAACTCACAAGCTCTATCTTCTCTACCACTTTCTGCAAATTTAAGTGCATTTTTAAATATCGCTTTATCGCTTTTTGACATACCATCCGTATTATCTTTTAACTCTATAGATATCTCAGTTATCATCGGTGATAGATCTTTTTCAATACTTTTAAATATTTTTTTCTTAGCTCTATTTGCAAGAGCTGCTTTATCTTCAATATATCCAGTGCAACTATAATCATCCATGTTTTCAACAAACGCTTTAGAGTATATTAATCTACCTGTTGTAACTGATGTTAGTTTTGGTGTAAAAGAAACTACAGCTGATGTAGTCAAACATTTAACCTGATATGTTTCATAATATTGACAGTTACTATTGCTATCATACAATTTACATCTTGATCTTCTATCGTACGAGATGATTTCATCAGTTTTTTCTTGAACATTTCCAGTCCATATAGCATCAACACCAACCATTTTACCGATTTTAACAGCTGTTTCTTCATCAACTATACCACTTAATTGGAACGCTTGTTCATTTAAGATAGTTTCAATATTTGCACGATCAATTATCTCGTATATTGGAGCACCTTTAAATTTTAAGTTCTGTAAAAGAGCCTCAAATTGAGAACGATAACTATCTCCATGTCGTCCTGTAAAATCCATAACTGCAACTTTATTATATTTGATAACTTCAGATTCCTTAGCAGGAATAATATACTCTGTCGTAACATATGTCGTACAACCAATCGCTGTTGACAATACAAACGATAACAATACAAGCCTTAATAATATAAACATTTCACACTCCCCTAAATCCCCATTTATTGTAAAACTTCCTAACTATTATATAACTCAATCTAGTTAAATTTTTAATTTAATTATAATCTATACTGTAATTCATCATAACTATTTTATTACTAAAATTTTCTACTTTATCTAACTTCATATCAATATTCACAGAAATATTCTCAAACAACTTTATCCCACTATTTAAAACTTCTGGAATAATAAATAAATCAACTCTATTAATTAATTTCATATTTATGAACTCTTGACAAACCTTAGCTCCACCCATAACCCAAATGTTTTTATATGACCTTAATTTAATCTCATCTAAAAGTTCTGATATGTTACTATAAAATCCTTCAATATTTTCATCATCATTTTTTGTAGATGATAAAACATAACTCTTTTTACCTTTATAAACCCAATCACCAAAACCTAACACTTGTTTATAAGTTGTGTTACCTATCACAAGGCAATCAATTTCTTTAATAAAAGTATCGTAATCACAATCAATAGAGTTATACTTTGAAAGCCAATCAACACTACCATTTTTATCAGCAAGAAACCCATCAAGGCTTACTGCCATATATATAATAAAGTTTATAATCTTCTCTCCACGGCAGACTAAATATGTAAATTATTTGAATTGCAATCTCGTAGTTATTCCACAAGGCATAAACATTTTGCCCTCTCTAAAAGGAAGAACAGTCTCTTTTATTGTAAGAACCGAGTTGTTGTTAATCTGTTGAGAAAACACATCAGACATAATATTGTGTAACGCTGTTGCAGATATTGAGGCTGTGTATGTATTTAAAATAACATACGATTTATTATCTGAAAGCAGTTTACGAACATTTACAAGTATATCCCAAAGATCATCTTGTAGTTTCCATACTTCACTATTAATCCCTCTACCAAAAGCTGGTGGATCTAATATAATAGCATCATATCTTTTCTCTCTTCTAATTTCTCTTTCAACAAACTTCATACAATCGTCAACTATGAAACGCACCTTATCTTCACGCACTTTAGATAGATGGCTATTCTCTTTACACCAGTTAACAGCACCTTTAGATGCATCAACGTGAACAACACTTGATCCACCAACTGCAGCTGCAATCGATGATCCACCAGTATAACCAAAAAGATTTAAAGTTGTTTTAACTTGATCTTTTCTATTTTTATCAACAATAAAATCCCAGTTCACAGCCTGCTCAGGAAATAATCCTGTGTGCTTAAAACCAGTAGGTTTAACTTTAAATTTTAATTGTTTGTAGTTTATAAACCAGTTGTCAGGAATACCGTCAGCATCTAAATATTTCCACTCGCCACCACCTGAAGAACTGCGAAAATATATCGCATCAGCTTTATCCCATAATTCATGCTCTGATCGTTTCCATATAGCTTGTGGATCAGGTCTGATAAGTATTATATCTTTCCATCTTTCTAGTCGCTCTCCTGATCCTGCATCAATTAACTCGTAATCTTCCCAACTGTCTGAAATTAATATATCTTCTCTTATGACACCACTCCTAACCAAAATTCACAATAGATATATATTATACTATATTATAAATAAATGGTATTAATATTTATATCAAAAATAATAGCAGTTAAATTACCGCCTTTCCTCTAAAATCATCTATAGACTTAAACGACTTACTATTCATATAATCTCTTAACTCATTTGATATATTGATAGCAGCCGATGGATCAGTAAAGTTGGCTGTTCCAACTTGTACAATATCTGCTCCTGCTAGGATAAACTCTGCGGCATCATTACCTGTCATAATTCCACCCATACCGATGATAGGTATTTTAACAGTACTAAACGCTTCATAAACCATTCGTAGTGCAACAGGCTTTATTGCAGGGCCTGACAATCCACCTGTTTTATTTGCAAGCACTGGTTTGAACTTATGAATATCAATCGCCATACCTATCAAGGTGTTAATCAATGATACAGAATCAGCACCCTCAACTTCTACAACTTTTAGATACTCTTTTATATCAGTAACATTTGGTGACAATTTAACTATCAACGGTTTGTTGCGAACAACTTTACGAACCTTGCTTACAATTTCACTTGTGGCAATAGGTGTTGATGAAAATGATATTCCACCATCTTTAATATTTGGACAAGATATATTCATCTCCAACATATCAACGCCATCTGTATCATCTAATATCTCAGCTACTTTAAGATATTCATCAATACTTTTTCCCCAAAAATTAACTATAATATTTGTATCAAAACTTTTTAATATCGGCAATTTTTCAGCAATAAAAGATTTGACACCAACATTTTGTAAACCGATCGCATTTAATAATCCTGACGCTGTTTCAACTATTCTAGGCATAGGATTACCTTCAACTGGTTCAAGCGAGATCCCCTTAATAGATATCCCACCTAATAAATTTAGATCCATAAAACGGATAAACTCTAATCCATATCCAAAAGTTCCAGATGCTGTAATTATTGGAGTTTTGAATTTTATACCACAAATTATTTTCTCTAATATGTTTATTCCATGGTTATCACTATTATTATTTTTGTTGTGATCGTTATTATTATTTTGATTATTATTCATCTATACCAACCTTTCAAACGCAATCTTTTTACCATCAAAAATAGGGCCTTCAACACAGCAACGTCTATTAACAATCGTTCCATCATTATCTATAGTTGGAATAAGACAACCTAAACAAGCACCTATGCCACAACCCATTTTCGCCTCCATTGAGATTTCAATATCAATCTTATCATCAATAGATGAAACAGCTTTAACAACAGCCGACAACATGCCAGTAGGTCCACAAGTATATACATTGTCAAACTTCTCACCACTTGCTAATAAAGGTTTCGTTACTAAACCTTTAAGTCCTAGCGATCCATCAAATGTTACTATCTCAAGATTATCATAACACGTTGATAAAAGATCTGTTGGTATGATATCGTTCTTAGTTGCACCACCATAAAATAATGTAACTTTGTTGCCGTTTGCTCTCAATGTTTTTCCTAAAATAATCATCGGAGCTATGCCTGCTCCACCTGCAACTAGTGCTACATTTTTATTCTCGCATATTGTAAATTTTGTACCTAATGCACCTACAACATTAAGATCGTCACCCTCTTTCACAGCACCTAATGTTTTAGTAACTCTGCCTACAACTTGGTATATAAATAAAATTGTGTCGTTATCAAAAATATCTGCAATTGCGAACGCTCTATTGATTAATGGATCAGAATTTGTTTCATCATTTATACGAGGCGATACCATAAAAAAATTACCAGCTTCACTGCTTTTTGATAACTCTTTTGACTCTATCACCATATAACCATATTTGTCGTTAATTTTGATATTTTTAATAACTTTTGCTTTCATAATCTCTCTACTAATTATTTATTTAATTTATACATTGAAAATAGTTTAACATAAAAATTTGAAATATATTTAATTGATTTATATTCTCTTCATAAGTAGCTTAATATCTAAAATATTTGAAATATATTTAATTGATTTTCATTCTCTTAACCAGTAGCTTAATATCTAAAAAATTTAAACCAATTTAACGAGGCTACTTTCTTAATCTTGATGAGTTTAGTATAACCATTAACGATGAAAAACTCATAAACGCAGCACTCATAACAGGATGAATATAGCCTGCAACTGCAAGTGGGATCGCAACAAGATTATAAGAGAACGACCATAAAAGATTTTCCTTCATTATAGTTAAACTTTTTTTACATATTTTTTGAGCTTTATTAATTATAGTAAGATCATTTCTAAGCAATATTGCTGATGCTGACTCCATAGATATATCTGTAGAGTTTCTCATAGATATTCCAACCGATGCCTTAGTCAATGCAACAGCATCATTTACTCCGTCCCCGATCATACACGTCTTATTGATATCCTTTGATCTATCAATTATGTCAGCTTTATCAAACGGAGATATATCAGATATAATATCAATACTGATATCATTGCTCATTAACATATATTTAGCAGATGAATGATTATCCCCTGTTAATAAAGTAACCTTATTGCCATCATCAACCAACCGATCAATAAAAGCTTTAGCTTCACTTCTAATCGTATCAGTTATTGCAAACACAGCAAAAAGTTTATTATCAATCGCCATCAATACAACAGTTTTACCCGTTGCAATATATGATTCCATTTTGCTTTTAATAACAGAGCTTTCTTCAACTTTGAAATCTTTCATCAACTTATGATTGCCGATTAAATATTTAACATTGTCAACGTCAGCCTCAATCCCTTTTCCTGGATATTCGGTAGACTGAATACTGTTATCAACATCAACATACTCATCATCTTTAAATATAAAATTAGATATAGATTTTGACGCAGGATGCATAGAGTTATATGTTATTTTTCCGATCGTATCAAACGAGTTCTTATACTCATCCAACATTAGATAATCTATAACTTTCATCTTGCTTTCAGTAATCGTTCCTGTCTTATCAAGATAGATATCATTCACCATCGCCATGCGTTCAATTGATTGTCCATTCTTAAATATAATACCTAAGTTCATAAGTTTTGATGTTGAGTTAATAATTGCAAGAGGTGTCGCAAGCCCCATCGCACAAGGACAAGCCACAACTATCACAGATACTGCACGCATTATATTAGATGATAATTCACTATCTGAAAAAACCGTCCAACCGATAAATGTTAATATAGAAGTTAGAAGCATGATTGGAACAAAATAAGATATAAATTTGTCAGCAAAATTTTGAATATCAGCCTTGCTACTTTCTGCATCATCAACAGCTGCTGCAATCTTTGATAAAAAAGTGTCTTCACCTATTCTAATAGCTGTTGCAACTAATTTTCCAGATAAATTTATACTACCAGAATAGACTTCATCACCTTTACTTTTTGATACTGGTAACGGCTCGCCTGTCAACATTGACTCATTAATATCTGATTCACCGTATACAATTTTTCCGTCAAGTGCAACAGATGACCCTTCTTCAACTAGGAACAGATCACCTACTTTCATCTCTTCAATGTTGATTGAAACAACATTCTCTAAGTCTTTAATATCTAAAACTTTTTTAACAGTGAGTGGACGCATATTTAATAGCTTGCTTACAGCATCTCCACCACGTTGTTTAGCTCCAGCTTCAATAAATCTTCCTAGCAGTATTAATGTTATAATCGTTGCTGCCGTATCAAAATAACTTTCATGACCTGTGAAAATAGCAACCACACTATATAGATATGCAGTCCCTGCTCCGATTGCAACAAGAGTATCCATCGTCCAGTGCCTATGCCTGGCTGCTTTTATTGAGTTTTTAAAAAATGGATACGCACAGTAGAAAATAACTGGAGTAGCTAAAAGAAATGAAACATACTCAAAAAATGATCGTAACTTATCCTCTATTCCTTGAAAATATCCTGTATATAACGCACCAGAATATAACATCAATTGCATAGTTAAAAATACAGCTGTGATAAATCGATAGAAATAATCTTTACGTTCTTTATCAGCTGTCGATAAAATATCTGTTATAGGAAGTGGACAGTATCCGAGTGATGTGATAATTGATAACATCTCATCAATAGAAATATCTAAAGGCGAAAAACGGATCTTAGCTTTATGGTTTGAATAATTTATTCTGATAGATTTTATACGTCCATCATCAAGTAGCGATCTTTCAATTAACCAGATGCAACTTGCACAACGTATATTGTCGATGACGATAGATAACTCTATATCACCTTCTGGAAGTTTGGTTATTGATTTGTTGAAAAAATCTGAATTGATTTTGATCTGTTCAAAAGGTTTATAATCAGTCGCTGTACGTTTTACATAAAACGATGACAATCCTTTAGATTCTATTAAGTCATATACAGCATTGCAACCGTCACAACAAAAATAAATGCCTCTCTCTTCATCAAAGACCGAGCCACTCACGTTTATTAAACTGTTGCAATGTGCACAATATTTATCATTTTGTATCTTCGTCATCATCATCTAACATTCGATATTTTGGAGCCTCTATATCATCAAACTGCTCTTTCTTGCTAGAGTAGATAAATATAACATAACCTGTTACACCTACAGCTAATGATAGTAATATAAGAATATATAAGCTAAACATAAACCTACTACTTCTCGTGATAATATGAAAAAACTACTGGAACACTACGCTCATCATTTAGATATACAACCTCTAAGTTATACCACCCTTTATTTATTGATGATAGCGAATCGTATATAAATGTGCCATTATCATTCTTAAAAGTGTAAGAATATTTCTTGATAGGTGCTTTTAAAATCACTGCAACTGGGATTTTGTTTTCTGCAAACGACGCTTTCAGTATCATAGAGTTGTTATCTCTTTCAAACCCATTAAACACAATATCTTTTCTATACTCTTTTTTAAATGCTTGATCGTTATCGTAATTTATACCATCAACATACTTGCTATTTGTTACCACTCCATCATGATGTTTTAAGGCTATCATAAGAGTTATCGCAGTTGTTATCACTCCAAAAGATACTAATAATATCATCGGTTTCATTTATTTAGTTACCCCTGTTTACTTTTTTAATTCTAATACTAATTTAAATCTATTTTCTATACTGTCTATTAATTCAGATCTATCTCTTTTCTATATCCAGACTCTGTTTCAATAAATACCTTTATATCTTCATTGTTGTTACTATTAACTGTGATTTTATATTCTTTTTTTATCTTTTCGCCAGCTCTTAAAATAGTGTTATCGGGAGAGATCTCCACATTAGCATTATCTGTGCTTAAACTTATCATAAGTGCTGAATCTCTTCTATTTTGATAATTTACATCTAAAATATAAGAACCGTTATCTTTCTCTAATCTTTTAAAATCTGACGTAAAAGACACAGGGATATTAAACCATACTAAATATATCAGATAAATAAAGAATGCAAGAGCTATAATACCTGTGATAATTATATTTGGTCTAAATATGTTAAACTTAAAACCTGTTCCCCAATTATATTTCAATATAGATCGTTTACCTTTTTTAGATAACGCTTTATCGCACGCAATAATACATTTTTCACAGTAGAAACATGCAGCGTTCGGAGTTTCACGAGGATCAATATCCACAGGACAAACTTTAACACAAGCATTACAATGAATACAATCTTCATCTCCATCTTTCATCATTCCAATAAACAGAGTGTCATTATCACTCATTACAGATTGGATTTTTGAATATGGACAAATATATTTACACCACTTATATCTAAAAAATGCAAAATCAATAAATAAAAAGAACATAACCCCTATAAACATAGGAATTAAAATATGTGAATTTGATCCAGTAAATATCTTTAAGAAATCATATGGTGATGTAAAGAAGAAAAATAGAATTAAGGTTAATAAAAACGCACCCATAAATGATAGGTAAAATCTAGAAATTTTTTCACCTAAGAATGAGAGTTTCTTCTCTAACTTCATTATTATATTCAAAAAGATAGATTGTGGACATAAGATAGCACACCATATCTTTCCAAAAATTTGAGTAAACATAATTAGAAGAAATATTAGTAAAAACATAAATATCGATGTTATAAAGAAATCGTCCATCTTTATAACTTGATTGAAAAAATAAAACTCAGCTGTAGATATATTAAATCTTAACGCTGTATTACCGTTTGAAGTGATAATAAAAAGAGGTAGAACTGCAACCGCAATCAATATAACTGAAATAAGTTGAGTACGAAAAAGTATCGGCAATTGCTTAACCTTTACTTTTACCCCATCATTGTTACTGCTATTTTTGTTCATCGTCTTTCAACATTTCATACTTAGGAGACTCAACAGTCTCTTTTCTTTTTGAAGAAAAATAGTAATATATAACTATTATCATTGCGATAATTAAAACACTACCTGTTACTAATAAAAATATTTCACTGCCACCAAATGTCATAATACTGCACCTCATTATATAATATAATATTAAATATTATTGTTCGAATTCAACTAACTTTAAGCAAATTAAGCTAATTTAATTACGCTCAATCAAACTAACTTCAATCAAACTAACTTCAATTAAACTAACTTCAATTAAACTAACTTCAACGAAACTAACTTCAATAAACATAACTTCAACTAAACTAAGTTCAACTAAACTAACTTCAACGAAACTAAGCTCAACAAAACTAGCTAAATCAAAACTAGTTAAATCAAAACCTTTTTAAACACCAATTAAATGAATAAAAAGTCTTTTTTCAATAATATACTAAATAATAAGATAAAGACTCTCTTTCTTATACTAATATAAGAAAGAGAGTTTAATAACAACTAATTAAGTTACTTCTTAATTAAGATTTAATTTATCTAACGATTCTGTAAGCTCTTTATCTTGAGTCCACCCTGTAAATGCAGGAGTATACGAATAATAATAATACACACCCCAAACAATCAATGAAAGATAGAAAACAACCCATAATAACGGAAGTTTATGCGCAGTATCCTCTCTCGATAGACTTTCGACATCATCCTCTTCTATAGACATAAATATTACCTCCAGTAAAGTTATTTATTCACACCACTATCAACAGCAGACATCTTTCTGTTAGTCGTAGTAGTTTTTGTTGCTGTTCTGTTCTTATTAGCAAGCTCTTTAGCGTATAACGCTAACTCCCACATTCTTCTCTTAGTCATAATACCGATGTGACTAGGCATTGTGTAAGGGATACCATTTGCTATACTCACAAATAAGTTACCATCGATTATATCAGCAGGAATTACATCAGATAACGGTGCAGCAATATCTGTACCCTCTCCTGCAGTTCCGTGACATCCAGCACAATTATCAACAAATGCTACTTTCGTTTCTGGTGAAACTGTAGACATTGGAGCCATTGTGTTTTCATAATCCAAATAATCAACTTTCACATATTGATTATCAGGAATATCTGATCCTAATGACTGTAAATAAGCAGTAAGTGCTTCAAGTTCAGTTGAATTAGCAACTTGATCGATATCCTCTTGTGTATACGGATAGCTTAAAGCTTTCATAGATTTTTCAGCATCTACTGCATCAGCAGGTCTGTCAAGAAATGCGTATGAAGGCATATTTGATTTAGGAAAAAACGTTTGTGGTTTTTTAAGGTGCATAATTTGCCACTCATCAGAATATCTACCACCAGTTCTAGCTAAATCAGGACCAGTACGTTTAGAACCCCATAGAAATGGACGCTCATAGAACTCTTCGCCTGCTTTTGTATAATCACCATATCTAACAACATCTGCCGTTAAAGGACGAACCATCTGTGAATGACAGTTAACGCAACCTTCACGTTGATATATATTTCTACCTTCAAGCTCAATAGCTGTATACTCTTTTGTACTTGCAAGTTTTGGATGCATATCATCTCTTAGCAGAGGCATCGCCATAGTGATTACTGTCCCTACTAGAACAACTACCGTCATGGCAATTACTAGAGGAATAATTTTACTATATATACTATTATCTTTACTCATTTTATCCCCCTCTCTATTTCGATGATTGCTCTCTTTTACCTTTTACAACCGTCATAATCAGAGTAAATAGGAAAAAGAGCATTCCAACAATAAATACTGCACCAGCTACAGTTCTCATCTGCCAGTACGGATAGTTACCAACTAAAGTTTCCATGAAAGTGTACATCAATGTTCCATCATCATTATATGATTTCCACATTGCACCTTGACGAATACCTGTTATCCACATAGTGATAGAGAAAACAACTTGACCAACTAACACTAACCAAAAATGTGTATTAGCAAGCTTTTCGCTGTAAATTGTTGTGTTGTATATTTTAGTTACGATGTAATACATTGATGCAGTAGTAACTAGTACCACCCATCCCATCGTTCCCATATGAACATGTCCTGGAACCCAATCTGTAAAGTGTATAAGCGAACTGATCGCTCTTATACCCTGAGATGGACCTTGTAATGTTTGAAGACCGTAGAATGTTATACCTAATATAAAAAACTTAGTTAAGTATTGTGAATTCATTTTTGACCAATCAGGTTGAACAGTCATATAACCGTTGACAACTGATCCCCATGATGGAGCAATTAACGCTATAGTGAAAACTATACTTAATGTTTGCAACCAATCTGGAACTGGACTGTAAACTAAGTGGTGAGCTCCTGTCCATAAATACATGAACACTAATGACCAAAATGAAATTATTGATAATCTATGACTATAAATAGGCATATTTGTAGATTTTGGAAGAAAATAGTAGAACATAGCTAATATCGGTGTTGTAAATAAGAAACCAACAGCGTTATGTCCATACCACCACTGAACATTTGCAGAGTTTAATCCGCTAAATATGTGGTAAGATTTCGTTAAAGATACAACTACAGGTAAGTTGTTAACTATATACAAGATAGCAACGGCAACTACAGTAACTAATATATACCATAATGATACATACATATGCTTCTCTTTACGAGTTGCAATTGTTCCTATAACATTTACTGCGAATAAAACCCAGATGATAACAACACCGATATCTATAGGCCACTCAAACTCAGCATATTCTAATGATTGAGTATAACCCATGAAAAGTGTTATAGTTCCTGCAAGTATTCCAATGTTAAAAATAATAAGATTTGCTATAGCAAGTTTAGGAAATATTAGCGATCTTTTAGTTAATTTAGTGATGATATAGTAAAATACACCCATCTCAGCACCAATACCTAATCCATAAGCTAGAACATTTGTATGAACCGTTCTTAATCTTCCGAAAGTAAAAAACTCTCCAAAGTTAAAAGCTGGTGCCCACATCTGTACAGATATTAGAAGACCTAATAATAAACCTATTACTCCCCAAAACAATGACGAATAAATGTAACCCATCACAATTTTTGAATCAATTGATATCTCTTTCATAGTAACATACCCCTCCCTCCTAACGTAAACATATATATAAGTGTTCTAAAAAAAACCTTAACAAAATCACGACTACTGAGAATATGACATAAAACAAATACTAAAATAGTCTTATTCCTTTGTATTGTACACATATTTATATAGACAAGTCAATGATATATTTAGATATAAATAATGTTCATATATCTACTAACCTATTTATTTCATTATTTACAATTAACGAATTATTAATTAATAGAACTAGGTTAATAATTATGTTTTTTGACTTATAATTTATAGCCAATTTGTTTTGTGTATAGATCCTAAAAGAGTACAGGTTTGTAGTTTAAAATTTATAATCAGGAATTTTAAACTCTATTTAATTAATCTTAAACATTAAACTCTAAATATCACACATTATGTCTAAACGAACTACTCTTTAATAATTTTCTAACACAAATAAATTTCATATAATTTACTTAATAAAACTTATTACCAAACTTTATTAACCCTCATTGATATACTCTAAAAACTTTTTATGTAGAGTACTATTTGCAACGATGATCGAGTTAGTTTTAAGGTGTTGATCGCTACCATTTATATCACTTATTAATCCACCTGCTTCTGTTGCGATAATCGCACCTGCTGATATATCCCACGGCTTAACTGCTCCCTCATAATATAGATCTAATGATCCTTTTGCAACGTAACAGGTATCTAACGCTGACGATCCTGATCTACGAGCATCTTGAGATTTGTTAAGCAACTTTTCAAACTTTTTAACAACGCCTGGGAGTGTGCTTTTATCGTATGGAAAACCTGTTGCAAATAATGAGTGCGATAGATCATCTTCTTTCGATACAGATATCGCCGTACCGTTACAAAATGCACCACAACCTTTTTGAGCGTAGAACATCTCTTTTAATATAGGATTATACACAACACCGATATCACCTAATGAGTCGGTATATACTCCAATTGATACCGCTACAAACGGATATGAATGAACAAAATTTGTCGTGCCATCAATCGGATCTATATAGATAATATTAGGTGCTTGATTAGATGTATCGGTTGTAGACTCTTCACCCATTATTTGATAGCTTGGATATAGTTTGCGAATTCTATCCACAACAAAATCTTCAACCATAACATCGTACTGTGTCACAAGATCTGACGCTCCTTTATACCTTACTTCCTTATTTTTATAAAACCCTTCAAGTATAATTTGTCCTGCTTCTTCTGCGATCTCCATAACTTTTTTTAACATCTATAACCCCTTGTGTAAGTTTAATTTTATTCCTAATTTAGTTAGATTAACACATTAACAAATATCAATCAACTTACTTGACTTTAGAACAACAAATAGATAATAAATAACCACGAAATACAATTATATAATTACGATAAAAAACCACTCATTTATATTCACACAAAATACGTATTAATAACTAGTTATTTATCTTGCTATAGTATATAATAATGTAGGTTAAATGGTTTAACTTAGAATAAATAATCTCAAGGATATTTATAGTAATATGAATGATAATAACAATATAGATTTAACAAAATTAGATTATGATATACCGATAGAAGAATGTTTCAATGCACTTATACCACATCCAAAATTTACAGGTTGTACATTTGATAACTATAAAGAAGATATGAATTACCCGTCACAATTATATCTTAAAAACAAGTTAAAAGAGATACCTGTAAACAATAGTAAGAAGAAACCTTTTTCACTCAAAACAATATTTGGTGGGAAAAAAGATATCACAGAAAACATCTATATCGATGGAACTTACGGTATCGGTAAAACTCATTTGCTCTCTGCCCTATTCCACTTTTTTGATGATAGTAAAGCGTTCTTATCTTTTCTTGAACTAACTTATTTTATAAACTATTACGGACTAGAAAAAACTATTGAAGAGTTTAAAAAAGTTAAACTACTTCTGTTAGATGAGTTTGATTTAGACGATCCTGCAACAACACGAATGATGGCGAGATTTATATCTGAAGTTAATCCATACACAACAATTGTGACAACATCAAACAGACTTCCAAAAGAGCTTGGAGGAACAAATTTTGATACAGGAGCGTTCGCAAGAGAGCTTGGCATAATTGCAGATTCATTCACAACAATCGTTGTTGATGGAGAATCATTTAGAATAAAATTAGGCAAATGGCAAGCAAGCTACTCTGATAACAATTTTCATGATGTGTATAAAAATTTTATGGCTGGTATTGGTTTAGATAAGGCTGATGCAAGTATGAACAATGTTAATGCTAGTAATAAAATTGATGCAAGTATGAACCATGTTAATGCGAGTAATAAAGTTGATGTAAGTGCGAACAATATTAATGCGAGTAATAAAGTTGATGCGAGTAGCAAAACAAATAACAGTATAAGTAAAATCAAATATGAAGAGTTAAATAAGATATTGCAAGCTAACCATCCGTTTAAGTTTTTTGTAATACCTAACAATGTATCGGTGTTATTTATAGAAGAGTTTGAAGGGTTTACAAAGTTAACAGATGCGTTAAGGTTTTCAGTTTTTGTAGATCACTGTTACTACTATGATACAAAATTATTTTTCGATAAAGAGATGGATAGAAGCACCTTATTCCCTAAAGAAATTCTTGAAACAACGTTTGAAAGACAGTTCTTAAGATGCTTATCACGACTTGATGAAATGGCGATATTTTTTAAAGGATAATGTTAACTTAAGTTATCTTATATTAATTGATATTTAGTTAAGTTATCTTATATTGACTAATGTTTAAATAAGTTTAATTAAGTTATCTTAGTTTGATTAATGTTTAGTTTAGTTTAGTTTAGTTTAGTTTAGTTACCTTATAATATTTATATTTAGTTAAGATAAGTTATCTCAGATTGATTATATTTAGACAAGTTATTTTAGAATTATTTATTGAGTAGAATTAAACTTTTGTAGATAGATTTTTTGCAAACTTTTTCACTCATTGCAAAACTATATTTTATAAATTTTCAACAAGTTGTTTATAATAATTACACAGTAAAACCTAAAACTTTTAGATAGATTATTTTAAACTATTATCAACCAAACCGAAAACCCTCTAAGGCTGTTTTTAGAAAGTTATTGAACGGGATCATCAACGTATATTTATCCACAATTTCATCTACAAACAATTTAATATTATTAAGTTTCGCAACATCAATACCTGTTTCTATATACCAACATTTATACTTTAAATATTCACTAAAATCTTCATCTTTAATATAACCCTTAGGGACATTTACAAGCTTTGCACCCTTTAGATTAAATAATGATAAAAAATTAGGATCATTAATTATATCTAAAAACTCTTCATTATTAACAGTGATATAATCTCTAATTCTTTTAGTAGCTTCTTTATAGTAGTGATTGTAATATCCGCCTTCAATATAAATTCTATTAGCAGACAAGAAAAAATAATATCCAACTGTTACATCTCTGCTATCATCGTGTGATATATACGATCTAAAGTTTGTATTGTACGGTGTTTTATCTTTGCTAAATCGTTGATTTCTATTAATTCTAAATAACGTATCTTTTGCATTTACATCAATTATTGACGGATCAACAACTATCAATTTATCGATCATTAATTGAACTATATTTTGAAATTCAGCTTTAACTTCTAAATACCATTTCTTGTTCTGATGCATCCATGGAACATTATTATTGCGACTTAACTCATCTAAAAATTTTGTTATATTATTTTTCATTTTGCTCATATATAAATATTTTTATCAATCAAAATTGAGTAGCAATTATACTCCCTCCATCAATCAAAATTGAGTAGCAATTATTCTCCCACTATCAATCAAAATTGAGTAGCAATTATACTCTACACATCAATCAAAATGGAGTAGCAATTATACTCCCTCCATCAATCAAAACGGAGTAGCAATTATTCTCCCACCATCAATCAAAACGGAGTAACAATTATTCTCCCACTATCAATCAAAATTGAGTAACAATTATTCTCCCACTATCAATCAAAATTGAGTAACAATTACTCTCTACCCATCAATCAAAATGGAGTAGCAATACGCCACTCCATTTATCAAATATAAATTACAAATTTATTCTATTAATTATAATTATTTCTTACTTCTTCCAAAATCTCATAGTGCCATTCTCTTCTAACGAAGTATGCATAGCAAATGATTCTTTCAATATTTGAGGCTCATGAGCAGATTTAGTTTTAACAGTAGCTCTTTCTAAATAGTCAAATAGATAATCTTTATACTCAGGGTGAGCACATTTAGTAATTATCTCTTTTGCTCTATCTTTAGGAGCCATGCCACGAACATCAGCTAAACCTTGCTCAGTAACTAAAACATCAAGATCGTGCTCAGTATGATCAACGTGAGGAACTTGCGTTACAACAGAAGATATACCGAACTCATCAGTTTTAGATGCTCTAAATGATGGTGCATGCATGATTGATAGATAAGCGTTTCTACAGAAATCACCCGATCCACCGATACCATTAATCATCTTAACTCCACCTGCAAGAGATGAATTAACATGAGCATACATATCAAACTCAACAGGAGTGTTCATAGATATAACACCTAATCTTCTAACAACCTCAGGGTGATTAGAAACACTCATCTGTCTTAATATAACTTTTTGTTTGTACTCATCATATTTGCTCCACCACTGCTCAAACGCTTCGTTTGATAATGATAGAGATGTAGCACTTATATATTCGCATTTTCCAGAATCCATAAATGGTAAAAATGCATCTTGTAAAACTTCTGTATAAACAGTTAATTTATCAAACGGAGATGATGTTAACCCCATTACGACAGCGTTAGCAATAGATCCAACTCCTGATTGTAGTGGTAAAAGATTTTTAGGTAATCTACCAGCTTTAACTTCATGCTCTAAGAAATCAATAATATTTTGAGCAATAGCGTCTGACGCTGCATCAGATCCTCTAACAGCTCTACCGTTATCAGGTTTAGTTGATTCAATAATAGCGATGATCTTGCTCTTATCTGTTGGAACGTAAGTTGTTCCTATTCTATCTCTTGGAGTGATGATAGGTATCGGTTGTTTATGTGGTGGAATACCAGACATCCAAATATCATGCATACCTTCAAATGATGGTAGATGAGTATTAATCTCAACGATAATTTTTTCTGCTTTTTGTATAATTTCAGGTGATGCTCCAACTGATCCTGCAAGAATAATATTACCGTTCTCGTCAATAGCAGATGCTTCAATTATAGCGTAATCGAGTTTCTCACCCTCACCTTTAGTGTAAAATCCATATTCTAAATCTTGGCTAAACATAGATAGGTGTTTATCACCCATTTTAACTTGTCCAGAGTTGATCGCATTTTTCATCGATTTAGATGTTTGATACGGCCATCTTTTATCAATCATGCCTAGATCAGTCCATCTGTCCTCAACTTCAGCACCGATTGATGCTCCAGTGTAAAAATTAAATACCCATTTTCCTTGCAAGTTGTTTTTTTCAACATGATCTGCAAGATCAGCGGTTAACGTTTTAGGATACCCAACAGGAGTAAATCCTGATAGCCCCAAATTTAACCTTCTTTTTTCAGTTTCCGCAAACAAAGGAATTACTTTATCGGTCGTTGTTACTTTTGATAAAAGACTCTTATCTCGTATCCTTTTCTCTAATTCTGACATATATACTCCTCCCGTAAAACATAGATATATATTATTTTATAAACCATAAGACTATTTTTACCTTATTTTAGAAGTTTTGACAAGTCTTATCGTATAAATTAATAATTTTCAGGTACGTAATCACAAAATGGTTCTTCTGCCAAATAATCTCCAGTAATAGAATATGCTCTTGCTCTACAGCCTCCACACACGTTTAAATGCTTACAAACTCCGCATTTTCCACCGTATGATGAGAAGTTTCGCATATCATCAAATAGTTCTGATTTATCCCAAATATTTTTTAAAGTATCTTCAAAAACATTTCCAGCAGGAAGTGCAAAATATGAACATGGGAATATATCACCTTTAGATGAAACGAAGCAAATACTCTGTCCAGCGATACATCCTTTACCGCCACCAGTTGAGAAACTTAACGATCTACGTTTAACATCTAATCCATCTTCCTTACTTCTCTCTTTCCATATTCTATAGTAGTGAGGAGCACAAGTTGGACGAACTAAAAGTTCTTCTTCAGATCTTTCCATATCGTAATGCCAATTTAGGATAGTTTCGTAATCTTCTTTCGATACAAGTTCAGCCATTATATCCTCACCCCTACCAGTTGGTACGATTAAGAACATATACCAAGCATGAGCACCGATTGATTTCGCAAGTTTATAACAATCTTTAATATAATCTTGATTACGTTTGGTGAACGATGAATTAACTATGAATTTTATATTATGTTTTTTGAAAAATTCTACTGCTCTTAATACTGCTTGAAATGAACCTTCAACGCCTCTAAAATTATCATGAACTTCGTCGTTAGGTCCGTCTATACTTATTGATACTATTTTAATTCCTGAATCTATCATCTTTTTACATACATCATCATCAACTAATAGCCCGTTTGTAGCCAGAGCCATACGAAGACCAAGTTTTGTGCCGTAAGATGCGATATCAAATATATCTCCTCTTACAAGTGGTTCTCCGCCTGATAAAACTATTGTAGGATCTGCCATCTCTTTTATTTGATCTAAAAAGCTGTAGCATTTTTCTAACGTCCATACGCCAGTTTCAGAAAATTTATCAGATGATGACCTGCAATGAACACATGTAAGGTTACACGCTTGTGTTACTTCCCAAGCCAGCCATTTTAATTCCATATCTTATTTACCTCTAAGATTAAATATTGCATAATTATAAATCATCTATTAAAGAGATTTACAACATCTACCCAATATTAATACAATTTTAGAAGTATGACAATAGAATTATATAATAGGAGTTAAGAATATATCAATTCTATCTAATCAATTATATAAATAGAAGTTAAGAATATATAAATTCTATCTAATCCATCTATTAATATCTTCATTGCTATCGTAGAAGAAAAATGCTTCGTCCACATTAAGTTGGTTTAATTTATAACTCTTAGGTAGAGGCAATTTGCCGAAAGATTTAAGTACACGCATAACCTCTCTATCTAGATTATGATAGCCACTACTTCTAATCATTTTTATATTAACTATCGACCCATCAGTTAAGATTGAAAACTGTACACCAACGACACCCTTCTCTCCTCTCATTACAGACTCTCTAGGGTATTTCCATATCTGGTAAATGCGTGTACGAAATTTGCCGAAATATGATGCATACTTATCTTCAAACTTATTATAAGAGGCTGTGTCTTCACCATCTCTATCAACACTTTTCTGCCTAGCCACTCTATTGGTGATCTCTTTAGTGTTAAGTATGTCTGGCTTATAAACAGTTGCAAGATCAGATTTTGGATTTACAATTTCATCGTTTTCACTTTCAACAGATTCAGGCAATAAACTGCCATCAGGCTCATCTATATTACTCTCTTTAGAAGATGTTATTTTATCGTGTTCAAATGTTGTATCTCTATCGTCATCAATAGGCGGAGGGATAACAGGAGGAGGTATATCTTGGGGCGTAGGTGATGGCGTAGGCTCAACCTTCTTCTCACTTATATACTCTATTTCAGTATACTCCTTCTCCTCTTCCACAACAGGCTTCTTAATTTTAATTAAAATAACCGCTAAGTGGATTAATAATGAGAGTATAATTGATATTATTATAAACTTATTTCTTCTAAACATATTGTTTGAATAGTAATACAGTATTGAAAGAATAACAATATCAAAGTTACTGCTTTATAATAATGATAAACGAAACCTTGACACGAGTTGGCTCAAGTATTATAATATAAGGGAAAGCATATTAAATGCAGTGGAGAGGCTTAATGTCATTAATCAGATGGAACCCAGTCAACGATATTTTAACTATTCAAGAGAAGGTTAATAAGTTATTTGAAGAAGATAATCAGACAACCTCAAACGCATTTACTCCTTTAGTAGATATTATTGAAACTCATAACGATATAAAGTTAATTATAGAAGTTCCTGGTATAAAGGAGAAGGATATTGACATTCAGATTACCGATGGATCAGTTGTTGTTAAAGGTGAGAGAGTTTTTGATGAGGATGCAAATAAAGAAAATTACTGTAAATTAGAGAGACAGTACGGTTCTTTCAATCTATCATTTGCTGTTCCACCAAACATAAGTTCGCCTGCAGTGTCTGCTACTCTTAAAGATGGTTTGTTAAGAATTACCTTAAGAAAAAAAGTTGAACCAAGCTCTAAATCTATAATAATAAATAGAGAGTAACAATATACTACCTAGAGCAATGTGATATAATATTAAGTAATGTAATACAATGTTACGTAATGTTATTAATATAAATTTGAGATAGTACGACTTATTAAGTCACAAAAATTATCTCATCTATTTTAAAAGAAAATAATATGGACGGTTTATGAGTAAAAGTAAAGATTTCTATCAAATTTTAGAAGTATCAAAATCAGCAACAGCTGAAGAGATAAAAAAGAACTATAAAAAATTAGCAAAAAAATATCATCCAGATATTCATCCAGATGATAAAGAAGCAGAGATAAAGTTTAAAGAGTTATCAGAGGCGTATGCTGTACTGTCTGATGTTGAAAAACGTAAAGATTATAACTCTATTGGACATGAAGCTTTCACATCATCAGGACAAGGAAATAATTTTAGAAATATGAACTCAGAAGATATGAGATCATTTAGGTTTGGTGGCAACACATCGTTTGAAGATATTTTCGGCGACTCATTTGGTGGTGGTGGAAGAAGACGAACAAGAAAGAAAAGAACTCCTGCAAACCAACAAGGTGAAGATAAATTATATGCAGTTACTGTTGATCTTGATGACGCTATAACTGGATCTATAATTGAACTATCTATTACACGCCGTGAGAAGTGTAAACAGTGTAGCGGTGCGACTGGTACAAAAGGTAAATGTCCTGAATGTAATGGCACAGGAGAGGATCAATCACATCAATCACATTATCAAGAGCCGTGTTATAACTGTGACGGAACTGGAGAAGCGATTGTTGAGCCGTGTAAAGTTTGTGGAGCAACTGGACTTACACCGATATTTGAAAAGATAAAAATCACTATACCTAAAGGTATTAGAGATGGTGGTAAAATCCGTTTATCTGGTAAAGGTGATGATGGACGTGGAACTGGTAAAAGTGGAGATCTATACATTGAGATAAATATCAACGAACATCCTGTCTATACTCGTGACGGCGATAATCTATATCTCAATTTAGATGTAGATATTTTTGAAGCATTATTAGGTGCAAAAATCACAGTACCGACTCCTTATGGAGAGGTTGCATTAAACATACCTAAAGGAAGCGACAACGATCAGAAATTTAGATTAAAATCTAGAGGAATGCCTAAAATGAAGTCAGATGAGTTTGGAGATCTATATGTTGTGATCCATGTTAAAACTCCTAAAATAGAGGACGAAACTATTTTAAACGATATTAAAAGTGTTATGGATAGAACAAGTCGACTAGATAGATCATCTATTTTAGATGAAGGTATGATTAAAAGAGAGATATAAATTTTAAAAATATTAATAAATTTTAAAATAATTGTAACACAGTTAAACCAGTAATTATAAGGATAGTGATATGGAAGAGAAGCCATTATACGTTATAAGCATTGTATCTGATCTATTAGGTCTACATCCTCAAACTTTAAGACAGTATGAAAGATTAGGTTTTATAGATCCTTCACGAACAGTTGGAAACACTCGTTTATACTCTGAAAATGATATTGAAAAACTTAGAAAAGTTGTTTTATTAACAAGAGATAACGGTGTAAACTTGGCTGGTGTTGAAATAATCTTACAGATGCAAAAAGAGATAGATAACTTAAACGGTCAAATCAATGTTATGATAAACACAGCTAAAAACAATTTTGATAATAATAAAAGCGCAACAGATAGATTGCCTATCAATAAAGTATATACTAAAATAACTATTGTTAAGGAATAAATCGAGGATAACTATATATGATAAATTTTAATAAATTAACTATAAAAGCACAAGAGTCGTTACAAAGTGCGATATCGCTAGCTAGTGAAAAAAATAATGGACAAGTACAGCTTGCTCATCAATTAGTTGCACTCATAAATCAAGAAGATGGATTAACTATTCCTATACTTCAAAAGATAGGGATAGATTACGATAAACTTAAAAAAGAAGTTATGGAAATTATATCTAACCTGCCTAAAGTTTCTGGAGACGTTGACACCGTTATATCTAAAGAGCTTATTAAAGTTTATGAGTTTGCTCAACAATCTGCTAAAAAAATATCTGATGAATATGTGTCTGTTGAACATATCCTTCTTGGTATTGTAGAGAACGCTGAGTACTCATTGAAAAAAATCTTCACAGCTTTTAATATTAACGAAAAAGTGATAGAGCAAGCTTTATTAACTATTCGTAAAGGTGCAAAAGTTACAGATCAAAACCCTGAAGATAAACTTAACGTACTAGAGAAATATACGATAGATTTAACTCAGCGTGCAAGAGATGGAAAGCTTGATCCTGTAATCGGTAGAGATGAAGAGATAAGAAGAGTTATACATGTGTTATCAAGAAGAACTAAAAACAATCCTATACTAATAGGCGAACCAGGTGTTGGTAAAACTGCAATAGCTGAAGGACTAGCTTTAAGGATTATTGATGGTGATACACCCGACTCATTAAAAGATAAAACCGTTGCAGTGCTAGACATGGGAATGCTGATCGCTGGAACAAAATATCGTGGTGAGTTTGAAGATAGGTTAAAAGGAATTATAAAAGAGATTATCGATAGCAATGGTGGTATAATCTTATTTATAGATGAGATACATACCTTAGTCGGAGCTGGTGCAACGGAAGGTGCAATGGATGCTGCAAACATCTTAAAACCATCGCTCGCAAGAGGAGAACTCCACTGTATCGGTGCTACAACTTTAGATGAATATAAAAAATATATAGAGAAAGATGCTGCACTTGAAAGAAGATTTCAGCCTGTTACTGTAAATGAACCATCTGTTGAAGATACTATCTCAATACTTAGAGGACTTAAAGAAAGATATGAAATTCATCATGGTGTAAGGATCAAAGATTCTGCATTAGTTGCAGCAGCACACCTTGCAAATAAGTATATAACTGATAGGTTTATGCCTGATAAAGCGATAGATCTTATCGATGAGGCTACTGCAAAACTTAGAATGGAAATAGATTCTATGCCTCAAGAATTAGACGAATTAGAGAGGAAATTTAGACAATTAGAGGTTGAAAGACAAGCACTTAAAAAAGAAAAAGATAATGCATCTAAGATAAGGTACGATAAAATAGAGAATGAGATAGCTAACCTTAATGATAAAATATCTGTTATCAGAGTTAAATGGAATAACGAAAAAGAAATTATATATAAAGTTAGAGATCTTAAAGAGAAAATTGAAGACACTAAACATCAAGCTGAAAGTGCTGAACGTACAGGTGATTTTGAAGTAGCGTCAGTTCTTAAGTACGGTAAACTTGTTGATCTTCAAAAAGAACTTAAAACTTATGATGCAAAAATGGTATCTATCCAAACTGGCACCCCGCTTCTGAAAGAAGAAGTTGATGAAGAAGATATCGCTGAAGTTGTATCTAACTGGACAAAAATTCCTGTTAAAAAACTGTTAGAAGAAGAAGTCGATAAACTTCTCAATATGGAGAGTTATCTGCATAAAAGAGTTGTTGGACAGAATATAGCTATTACAACTGTGTCTGATGCGATCAGACGTAATAGAGCTGGCTTAAACGATATAGATAAACCGATCGGGTCATTCATATTCTTAGGCCCAACAGGTGTTGGTAAAACAGAACTTGCAAAAGCGTTAGCTGAGTTTATGTTTGATTCTGAAAGTGCGTTAATTAGAATTGATATGAGCGAATATATGGAGAAACATTCTGTTGCAAAATTGATAGGATCGCCTCCTGGATATATCGGTTATGAAGCAGGTGGACAACTCACTGAGAAAGTTAGACGTCGTCCCTACTCTGTTATTTTATTTGATGAGATTGAAAAAGCTCATCCAGATGTTTTCAATGTACTGTTACAACTACTAGATGATGGAAGATTGACTGATGGTAAAGGTAGAGTTGTATCATTTAAAAATGCACTTATAATAATGACTTCAAACATCGCTTCATTAAAAATACAAGAAGAATTTTCTGAAGATAAAACTATGGAAGAGAAATATAGACGAATGAGTAAAGTTGCTATGGACGAACTCTCTGTATATTTTAAACCTGAATTTATCAACCGTATAGATGATATTATTGTGTTTCATCCTTTACAAGATGATGATATAAAAATGATTGTAAGATTAACTCTTAACAGTATTGAGAAGAGATTGGAAAGCAACTCTCTTAAAGTAACTTTTGATGAGTCAGTTGTTGATGAAATATCGAAAACTGGTTTTGATAGATCGTACGGTGCAAGACCTATGAAAAGAATTATACAAAAGAAAATAGAAAACTTTATTGCTGATAAAATAATTAGAGGCGAAATAAAACAAAATTCTATTATTAATTTATACTATAAAGATGCACAGTTAGAGTTTACAAGCGTTGAGAATTAATCAACTTTAAAAACTCCTAAGTGATTTTTAGTTATGGAGCTTATTGGATAAAAAATGACGAAAAAAACGCCTAAAAAAATCGGTAATGATGATCGTCTTGATACTGATCTTGAAAGTAAAGATCACGATATTATAAAAGATGATATTAACGAGCTTAATAACCTAACCGAGCTTGATGATATAGCTGAGCTTGATAGTATAGTTGAGCTTGATGATATAGCTGAGCTTGACGATATAGTCGAGCTTGATAATATAGCTGAGCTTGACGAGATTAACGAGATTAATAACCTAGATGAAATTCAAAATCTAGCTGAACTTGATAACCTAGATGAACTTGATGATAGTGATGACATTGACGAAACTGAGAGTATAAACGAACTTGATGTTCTAGATGAGCTTGAAAGTCTAGAATTAATTCCAACTGACATACAATCAGTTGAACCGATTGATATTCTTGATAATATTGAAAAACAAGATAAAATTGATGATAAAAAATCATATGTAAATAATGATATCACTGCACAATACTATAAAAATATCGCTCAATATAAACCTTTAACTTTAGAGCAAGAATTGGTACTAGGCAGAAAGATTAAAAAAGGTGATAAAAATGCCTTAATGGAACTTCTGCTTGCGAACCTTAAATTTGTTGTATCGATTGCCTTGAAATATAAGAATACATCTGTACCTATTCCTGATCTAATTAATCAAGGTAATATCGGTTTATTAGAAGCTGCAAAAAGATATAAGCCAGAGAAAAAAGTTAAGTTTATAACTTACGCTGTGTGGTGGATAAGACAATCTATAATCAGTTGTTTGTCGGACAATATCGGGTCAGTAAAGTTATCGCTAAAGCACAGCAGTTTACTTTATAAAATCAATGCTACATCTGAGCGTTTAACAAAAGAGCTTAAACGTGCTCCTCATAATGACGAGATCGCTGCACAACTTAATGTATCTGAAGAGCAAGTTGATGCGATCTATCGTGTTTCTAAAGGAACTCTATCGCTTGATTCTCCAATATCTGGCGATAACGACACATCGTTTATTGACAGTCTTGAAGATAAAGGAATGAGTACGGAAGATCTTCTTATTCAAAATATGTTAAAAGTATCTTTACATGATATTGTGTCAGAGCTTGATGAAAGAGAAGGAAAAATCATCGCATTAAGATTTGGTTTAGATGGAGAAGATTCATTAACTCTTGAAGAAGTTGGTCAAAAATTATCAATATCAAGAGAGCGAGTAAGACAGTTAGAAACAAGAGCATTAGATAAACTTAAAAAGAAAGCTATGAAGAAAAAATTGAACGATTATTTATATTAACAAATCATTTAGCACGACTATCTTTATGTGCAACTATGTAGCCACGATTAACTTTATAGATAGTTATTAAGGCACGTATATTTTTACTCATAATTAAGCTAATTATATTCCCTCAAGCACGTTAACATTATCAACCATTACTCAAACAAATTAAGCTAATTATATTCACTCAAGCACACCAACTTTCCTTGCCTTAGTCCAATCAAGATTACTGAAATTATCCGACTCTTTAATTTCATAAAGATCTAAACCAATTGTTGAAAGACCCATATATTTAAAGTTTCCATTTGTTTCATTTTCATATATAGCCTTAGTTTCAGATAACGCTTGCTTAAATTCAAACGCATTTTTTGTAGGTTGATATAAAGTAAGATACTTTCTACCTGTTTCTGGATCAAAATATTTCTGACACGCATCTATTGTTTTTCCTTTCACAAAGCCAAGAAATAACGGACTATAATCAACTGTAATTTCACCAACTTTCTTAGCACCAACCCAGCTTATATTTTCTATATTATCGACATCTTCAGTTGTAACATATAACACACCTTCTCTAATTTCATGACCGTAATAAAATTCTCGATGTTGTAATTTATACACAGCTTTAGTCAATGACACCTCTTTCACATAAACATATGTTCTTCGTGTGTAATCAATATAATGTTTGCCACCATCATTATGATATGAGAGGTAACTTCCATCAACATCAATCAATAATTTATTCGCAACCTGTACGAGAAAGTTTGATGGTTTATTTACATCATCTTTATTATCATCAGTATTAGTTGAAATATCTCCACATGATAAAATAAATAACTGAATACACAGTAAAATTAATAATTTTTTAATAAAAATATCCTTAAATAGTTTTCAATTTGTCGTATAATTAAATATTATGTTATTATAAAGTAATGTCAATATAAAGATATGTTTAAGTCAATAATGTTCAATAAATCATGTTTGATTATAAATATATTTAAACTACTTTATAACGATAAAATTTATAATCATAAACAATTTATCTAAACTTTAACAGATAATATTAACTTGTTTTTATATTTAAAAAACTGTAAAGTAGTTTTAATATATAGTATATTTATAACTCAATAGATAAAGGTATTTTGATGAAAAATTATGAATTTGTATTTTCAATAAAAGGTTTTGCAGTTTTTTTTGCAGTGATGTTGCCAAATATACTTTGGATAGCCTATCCTCCTGCAAACGATCTACTGATAACGAACTTAAGTGACTTCCCTGCTCTAAACAATACTATGTTTATATCTCAATGGATCATGCTCGCACTACTTATGATATTAAGCAGAAAAACAGAGATAGAAACAGGTACAGAAACAGAGATAAATAATGGCACAAACAAATTTTATATAATATGTTGTACAGTATCACTTATAGGATACTATATATTTTGGGTATTATATTACATGGCGATTATTTCACCTATCGTATTTATGGGAATGGCTATTTGTCCTTCAATATTTTTTATCATGTTTTCATTACTACAAAAAAATAATTTAGCTCTCATTCCAGCGATAATTTATGCTGTTCTACATATCGGAATTACATACTCTAACTTACCATAATTTTTTACCCTACTGTAAAAGATGAGAAAGTATGATAGCTTATATGAAAAATTAATAAGTTGAATATTGTAATCTTAGCTGAGCTATCATATAATACGTGCTCACCCCCAACAACCATTATAACAAATAAAAAGAGAGTGCTACATTACGCAACACTCTCTTATCTAACTTATATCTAACTCATACTTAATTCATCTTGATTAATTATCAATTTCTATTTAGTTTAGATCAACTCAATACAATCAATACTCAATCTGCTGAACAAATGCACAACAATAATCTAGTTTACTGTTTTAAGTTGTTCCCAATATTTTTCATAAACTATAATTGATTCAAACACATCATTTTGAAATTCTATCTTATTCATCTCTTCTTGTGAAGGATATAGAATATCACTTTCTGCTATATCTTTTGGTAAAAATTCTCTAGATTTTGGAGATGGTGATGCGTATCCATACTCCTCAGATATTCTAGCTGAAATATCAGGGCGTAGAAGAAAGTTAATTAACTTATAAGCATTATCTTTATTATCTGCACCAACTGGTATAGCGTAACAATCACCCCAACCTATAGCGCCCTCTTTTGGATAAATAAATTTGATATCAGGATTTTCTTTTGCTGCCATGAAAACTTCTCCACCCCATACAAGTCCGATATAAACTTCTTCATTCAATAAAGGAACTTTAGGTGAATCTGAATTAAATAATCGAATAGACGGATAAAGTTTTACAAGCTCATTATACGCTGCTTCAATCTCTTTAGGATCAGTACTGTTTCCTGAGTAACCAAGCGATGTTAAACCGATATGGAAAACTTCTCTTATATCATTTTGTACGATAACTTTACCTTTATATTCTGCGTCCCATAGATCTTTCCAAGATGTTACATTATCTGGATTGATAAATTTTGAGTTAACAGCAATACCAGTTATACCCCACATGAACGGTATAGAATATTTATTGCCTTTATCATATGATTGGTTAAGAAGTGCTTTATCAAGCTCTTTAACATTAGGCAGTTTACTTAAATCCATAGGTGCTAATAAACCATCTTTTATCATCTTAGCTATATAATAAGTTGAAGGAAAAATAAGATCATATCCTGAACCTTTCAACAGCTTAACTTTAGAGTACATAGACTCATTGCTATCATATGTTGAGTAGACAACTTCGATACCAGTTTCTTTCTCAAAATCTTCTAATATATCTTCCGATATATACTCTGCCCAATTAAAAACGTTAACTACTTCTTTATTCTTTTTCTTGCAACCTGAAATAGTTAGAACTGAAAATGCTACTAAAAGCAAAACTAATAAATACTGTTTTCTCATAATTATTTATCTCCCCTATTCTATAATTTTAATACTCATCAATTTACTCAATTGTATTAAAATATTTTTTTATAAATTTTATTTAATTTTGGTTTTAGTTTTATCTCTTAATAATATCTGTGAGATAACTATTAAGACAAATGACAATCCAAATATAATCGTACTCAATGCATTAACCTCAGGAGTTACACCTAATCGTACCATCGAATATATTTTTAACGGTAAAACTTCATACCCTGGACCTGTTGTAAAAAATGATCCTATCGAGTCATCCATTGATATCGTAAATGATAATAACCAACCAGCAACGACAGCTGGTAAAATTGACGGCAATATAATATACCAAAATGTTTTTAAACTATCAGCCCCTAAATCTTTCGCAGCTTCAATAATATTTTTATCAAAACCTGCAAGTCTTGAGAACAACGCTATCACTACAAACGGTAGACTAAAAGTTACATGCGTTATTAATAGTGTTGTAAAACCAAGTGGCATATCTATCACTAAAAACAGTATCAACAACGATATCCCCATAACAATATCTGGCGACATCAACACAACATATATCAACGTTAATAAAAAGTTTTTACCAAAAAAATTAAACCTAAATATAGATACCGATGCTAAAGTGCCTATCACAGTTGCAAGCGTTGCAACAGAAATAGCTAACACAAATGAATTAAGTGCAGCTTCAACTAATCCTTTATTATCAAATAGTTTGACATACCATTCTAAAGTAAACTCACCAATCGAAGTACCATACCTTGATGAATTAAATGATAGGAAAATAAGTATGATTAATGGTATATACAAAAACAGATACACCATCCATAAGTAGATATTTTTAAAATATTTTTTACTCATATCTACAACACCTTACTATTAATTTTCTTAGCAGATTTATAATAAGCAAATAACATAAATGCCATAATTATCATCAACAAGTTTGACACAGCTGCTCCAAACGGCCAGTTTCTTGCAAGTAAAAATTGATCCTTAACCAAGTTACCTATAAGTAGATTTTTTGCTCCACCTAAAATATCTGGGATATAAAATAAACCTAATGATGGTAAAAATACTAACAGACAACCAGCTATTATTCCTGGCACAGTTAAAGGTATAATTATATACATGAAAACTTTCAATCTGCTTGCACCAAGATCACCTGCTGCCTCAATATATCTCACATCAAGTTTATCTATAGTTGCATAAAGTGGCAAAATCATAAATGGTAGAAGTGTATAAACTAACCCCAATATCACAGCACCTTCTGTGTATAAAAGATTTAAAGGTGCATCAATTATCCCTATATTTTCAAGCACAGTATTTATTATTCCGTTCGTTGTTAATAAAACTTTTATCGCATATGTACGAATTAATGCCGATGTCCAATATGGAATAATTACGAGTATTGCAAGTAATGATTTATATTTAAAATTTGATCTAGCAAGTATATATGCAAACGGATAACCGATTACAAGAACTAAAACTGTGGTGATCGTTGCCATTTTAAATGAGTTAAATAGAACTTGAAAATATAGCGAACTAAAAAATGATTTATAGTTATTAAGTGTAAAAGCTACATCGAAAAAACCTGTTTCACTTCTTTCAAAAAAACTTATTATAAACATCATTATGTTAGGTATGAACGCAAAAATTAAAAGCCATAAAGCTATAATTGCGACAGTAACAACATTGAAAAAATTACGTTCTTTCATCAGTTATAACTACCTCCCATCCAGATACCCAACCGATAGAAACTTTCTCATTATAATTATAATCTAAATCTTCATACTCTTCATTGAAAAACTCAGATGCTTTAATCTGCTTACCGTTGTTTAATCTAATCAATGTATCAAGCGTTGCACCTTTATATGTTTTGAACTCTATGTTGCCGAGCATCAACCCTTCTGTATCAGGCACTTCAGATATTTTTTCAATTACCATATCTTCAGGACGTAGAAGTAATTTAAATTTCTGTCCAACTTCTAATTTTTTATCGGTGTCAACAGTACAAATTCTACCTTCAACTTTAGCATTAATAAGATTATCTTCTGTGTATCCTAAAACCTCTGCATCAAATATATTTATATCACCTATGAACGATGCTACAAAAAGTGAGTTAGGATTTTCATAAACATCTTTAGGAGAACCAATCTGCTCCACCACACCGTTGTTCATCACAACAACTCTATCAGACATCGATAACGCCTCTTCCTGATCGTGCGTTACAAATATAAAAGTTATGCCAAGTTTACGTTGTAATTGTTTTAATTCGTTCTGCATATTTTTACGCAATGACGCATCAAGTGCTGATAACGGCTCATCAAGTAATAACACTAATGGATTGTTCACAACTGCTCTTGCGAGTGCTACACGTTGTTGTTGTCCACCTGATAATTGGTGAGGTTTGCGATCAACATAATCATCTAACTTAACGATGCGAAGTATATCCATTACACGAGTGTGAATTTCTTCTTTAGGTATTTTATTCATCTTAAGCCCGAACGCAACATTATTGAAAACAGTCATGTGTGGGAATAAAGCGTAACTTTGAAAAACAGTGTTTACGCCTCTTTTATTTGGTTGTTCATCTTTCATCAATTTTCCGTTGATGAATGTCTGTCCAGAGTCGGCTGTTTCAAATCCACCGATAATCCTAAGTGTGGTTGTTTTGCCACATCCTGAAGGACCTAGTAGAGTTAAAAACTCGCCGTTGTAGATAGATAGATCTAAATTATCTAAAACTTTTTTCGAGTCGAAAGATTTATTGATACCTTTAAGTTCAACGATCACCTTGCGTCTAACATCAGCTTTGCTTGATGTTGCGATTTCATTATCTAAAATATTTTCAGATTGATTATCGATCACATAATCTTTTTTTGATATTATGTCTGCAAAAAAATTACTGCTGATCCTAAAAATATTAGGAAAAGATGTAAAAGCTGTTTTTTTCAAAATAACACTCCAAATTTAACTCTTTAGAAGTGAAAAAGTATAGTTTTTTTAGATAAATGTCAAGCTTTTTTACAAAATAAATAAAATAATCCAATAGTTAGAAAAAAGAAATTAAATACAATCGTGTAACATACTATTAATATTAAACTTTTTAACTATTATTAAAAACGATAAATTACGTGTATTTTAGAAAAAATGTTGTAATAGTCGTATAAAAAGTATGAAAAAATTATACATTTTTTAAAATATGTGAAATTATCTGATTTATGGGTATAAAAATACAATTTACGAGAATTATATATATAAATATTGAGCGTAAATATGTGATATTTCATCAAAATTGATAAAAAAGTAGATAAAAGTTGTAAAACATATTGAAAAAATCAGATCAATTAGATGAGTGCAAGTTGAGTTCAAGTTGATAGAGATTATAAAATATGATGAGTTTCAGAACTTGTTTGCGATTTGGTTACGGTTTACAACTTGGTTATGGTTTGTGATTTGGTTACGGTTCGTAAATTGATTATGTTTTGCAAATTGGTTATGGTTTGCAAATTGGTTATGGGTTGCAACTTGGTTACGGTTCGTAAATTGGTTATGGTTTATGATTTGATTATGGTTTGCAAATTGGTTACGGTTCGTAGGTTGGTTATGGTTTGCAAATCGGTTATGGTTCGTAAATTAATTATGGTTCGAAACTTGGTTATGGTTCGCAAATTGGTTATGGTTCGTAAATTGATTATGGTTTGCAAATCGGTTACCATTCGTAGGTTGGTTATGGTTTGTGATTTGATTACGGTTTGCAACTTGGTTATGGTTTGCGATTGGGTTATGGTTCGTAAATTGATTATGGTTTGCTAATCGGTTATGGTTTGCAAATTGGTTACCGTTTGCAGGTTGGTTATGATTTGCGATTGGGTTACAGTTTGCAGGTTGGTTATGGTTTGCAAATTGGTTATGGTTCGAAACTTGGTTATGGTTCGCAAATTGGTTATGGTTTGCAACTTGGCTATGGTTCGTAAATTGATTATGGTTTGCAAATCGGTTATGGTTTGCAAATTGGTTACCGTTTGCAGGTTGGTTATGATTTGTGATTTGGTTACGGTTCGCAGGTTGGTTATGGTTTGCAAATTGGTTATGGTTCGCAAATTGGTTATGGGTTGCGATTGGGTTATGTTTGTAAATTGGTTACCGTTTGCAGGTTGGTTACGGTTTACAACTTGGTTATGGTTCGTAAATTGATTATGGTTCGAAACTTGGTTACGGTTTGCGATTGGGTTATGGTTCGCAAATTGGTTACCGTTTGCAACTTGGTTACGGTTCGCAACTTGGTTACGGTTCGCAAATTGGTTACCGTTCGCAACTTGGTTATGGTTCGTAGGTTGGCTATGTTTTATAAAAACCATATATATTTATAAAGCATTATAGACATATAATACTTTATAGTTTTGATTTTTAACCGATTATATCTATAAGGCGTTTCATCATATCGTCAGACGATGTGATAACTAGAGCGTTAGCTTTAAAATATGCGTTATTGACAAGAGTTCCGACGGTTTCATCTACGATGTTGACATTTGATGTTACTTGATAGCCAGACATCAGAGAGTCAGTAGGCGATATAGCACCGAGATTGCCTCCTAGTGAGTTTAATCTACCAATAGGCTCTCCGTTATTATATAGAAAGCCGTCATCGTCAACAGAGAGATCAGCCGTATCAAGCGAAGTGAAAGATATATCTTGATTACCGTCTAATCTGAACGATCTGTTTCCTGAAGATTGATATCCACCAACGCCACCGTGTCTATTAACTATAGACACATCTTGAGGATTACCAGTGTATCGAAGAGATCCAGAATCAGTGTTGATACGCAGAGGTGCAAGCCCTACTCCGCCTTCAGTCATTTCAGATAGAGAGGCTAGACGAGATTTAAATGAGGGCGTGTTTATATTAGCAATGTTGTTAGCTCTAACATTTGCAATTGATGATCCAACATTTAAAGCTTGTGCGGCTGCGGTTATTGCTCCTATCATATATAAATTATAAGTATATTATGGATAGTTTGCAATGATTTTAATCAAAGTCACAATTTAGATGTTTAATATCAAGCAGATTAAGAGTTGAAAATATATATAATATCAAGTTTCTTAAAGTTTGTATCACGTGAAATATACTTTAGCAGATAGTGATTTTTTCCTAATATGTAGAAGCAGTAAATGGAGGATAATAGAAAGCAGTTTAAACTTGTTAACAATAGTAACTTATACTGAAATCTTAGGAGCGAACAATATGGAAATCAATGGAAATAGTGGTAGCATTAACCGATATAATCAAAAACCACAGAACGCAGAAAACACACAGAATAAAGAAACAGAGGAAACAGCAGAAAGCCGTGCTGCGTCTGAAGCAAAAGAATTAGCAAAGAAAGAAAAGATGAAACTTTTCAAAAAAGATCTTCATAAAGAGATAAGTGCTATTTATGGCAAAAGCTCATCATCGTTACTATCAAATTCAGTACACATTACAGATGAAGCTTTAGAAAAAATGCAATCAGATCCAAAATTTAAAGATGAAATGATGGAGGCGTTACGCAAAGAGGTTGAAAGCTCATACAATTTATCAAACAAAGTGAATGTGACAACAAAAATTAGTATAGATGGATACTCTTCATACTCAGCGAATGTTTTTAAAACTGACAGCAACAAAATGATTGCCGATAAAGAAGCAATAGCGAATAAAAAAGCTAGAGGTGCGTTATTCTACAGTGCAGACGAGAAAAAGAAAGAAGTATCAGCAAAAAAAACAGATAACAGTGGAAAATCTTGGTTAGATATAAAACGTGAACAACAGATATATGAAATGGGTATCCGAGAAAAAAATGTAATCGAGAGATCACATAAACGAACATCATTTATAAGAACATTCACAAGTAGTTGATTTGACTGATATAGGTGATAATATCTGATAGAACGGATCTACTTATATAGTGTATAAAATTTAATATATATATAGTTTGCGATGCTCTTAATCAAATTTATAATTTAGATATTTATTATAAGTTAGATTAAGAGCGTTTTAATTTTATTATTTATTTTTAGATATTTATTATTTAATATTAAACTTTCTAAAAGCTTGTATCGTTTGAAAGATACCGTAACCGATAGCGATTTTACCTAAGATGTAGAAGAAGTAAAAGGAAAATAAGCGTAAACGATTTAATAAAGCCATATCAAAATCAAACGTATTTATAGGTGTCATTTTAATTTCTTTACCAACTTCTTTCATTAAGTCAAAATTAATAGGGATTAAATAATTAAAAAAACCTTTCATAAATGATGAATTCATGACAATTAAAAGACTCATCGCTATTATTGCAAAAAACATAAACGGATAGTTCATAACAATAGCTCGTTTCTTTTTAAAAATAAGTAGTAACACAAAAGGGTAAGCTACTTGTATGATACCAACTACTAGATAAATAGTAACATTTTTAACATATATCGAAGCATACGCAGTAAAGAAAAAAATGAACCCTGTTATAAAAGTAAACAGAACCGCTTGAATCCAGTTCTGTCCATGATCATTAGACAACCGACTAAGTATGAGAGAAAGACGTTCTGCAAATATCTCTAAAAACTTTTTATTACTTTTATTGTCCTTAAGTTCATCTTCATATAAATCTTTTTCTTTTGCTTTATATTCTAATGCTTTAATTGTATTTGATCTTGCAAGCTCTTCATGTTTTAAAAATCTTGCAGTATCGGAATTTTCAGGTTCTGCTTCAAAATTAACCCGACTTACAACGCCACCACCAATAACACTAGAACCTTTGAAATTTATTTTATTTACTTTTACATTATTAAAATCAATACGTCCATCTATTACTGTATTTGTAATTTGTATTTTAGAGTTTTCACCACATTCTTTAAATTTTTCATTTACTTCATCATAATTAATATAAGCAAAAAGTATGTAACCTTGCCCCTTTTCAAAAACTATATTATTAAATTCTAGTTTATAACTAAATTTTATATCAGAAAAAATTGTTTTACCTGAATGGATTGAACTTGAAAAATCAGACAACTCTTCAAAAACAGAGTACATAAAGTTAACTCCAATATTAAAAGTAGTGAATTGGAAATTAGTGTTCCCTTTAAATGTAGAGCTTATAAAGCTAGCACTGTTATTAAATATAGAAGCCATAAAATCAACAGAAGTGTTAAAGATAAGTTTTAAAAAATCAGCTTTCATGCGAAATAAGATATTCCTACAGTTCACTATAAGTGGACAGATGAGAATATCTTCTCCCTTTACTCTATTGAAATCTAAGCTAAACACATTATTAATGATACTCTTAAAGTCAAATAGAAAAATAACTTCCCTTCTTAACAATAGATTGTCCTTGCTACCTATATTAAGGATTAAATTTTCATATTTTATATTTTCTCTTTTTACACCTTTTGATATCAGTTTAACTCTCTGATCTTCTAAATCATAGTTAAGCCAATCAATTAATTCTTGTTCGGTATTATATACTAAAGGTTGTACCATAATTATCTACCCTCTTTGATGAATTCAATTTCTACATCTCTGAAATTGTAAAGTGAGTAAATCATATTATTAGTCACTTGCTCAGCTTCTGTCATCTCATTATATGTATCAAGTTGTTCTATCTTTGCCATCTCCACATCCCCATGTATAATTTTAACTTCATCATCATCTATTTAATAATCAAAATCTATTTAAGCAACATCAATCTATATAACTATCATATCTCATATATATTTATATCTCAATACCATACAACTTATAAAACGTCTTCCTTAACACAACCACATACTATACTATATGTTTATATCCATATCCACTATATCATCTATATTAAAATAACTCTATTAATTAATAATCATTAATTATCGTCATAAATCGATAACAAACAACAATTATATAACATGTAATTTGTTTTTTAACTTGATATTTATAGTAGTATATTATAATCTGATACATTAGCGTTCTATTCTCTAATAAATTATGATCATATTACTATAAACTGATTGTTAATGAGGTGTAAGATTACTAAAAAAACTATATATATGGATAATGCTTCATCAACCCATACGAAACCTGAAGAAGTGTATAACGCCGTAAATGATTTTATGAAAACAGTGGCTGTGAGATCGTCTAGATATTCGCACTCGCTTTCACTCAAATCGATGGAAATGATTACGCAAACTCGTAACACCATCGCAAAAATGTTCAACGTGAAAGATCCCTCGAGAGTTATCTTTACGAACAACTGTACAACAGCTATTAACACCGTTTTATACGGAGTGATTAATGATGATGATAAAGTCGTTATCTCGTCGCTTGAACATAACTCTATTATGCGTCCGCTTGGAAGATTGTTTATTGATAAAAATATTAAAATCGTTGAAACTGAACACACAAATAACTATACCGTAGATCTTTTCGATCTATATAAAAAATCGCTAGGCGCTGAAATGGTTATCGTTAGCCACGGCGATAACGTGACTGGGGCTGTAAATAATATTGCCGATATGGTAGATATAACTCATAAAAATGGTGCTTATATTTTAGTTGATGCATCGCAAACTGCTGGACTTATTAATATTGACGTGGACGGATCAGGTGTTGATTTTCTTGTGCTAAGTGGAAACAAAAACCTATTCGCACCACATGGCGTTGGAATTATGATACTCGGTAAAGATATTCAATCTAAAGATATCAGAACCATGATGCAGGGACGGACTGACGCACTTGCTGAATTTGAAATCGAACCTGATATGATTCCTGATAAATTCGAAATCGGTACACTTAACTATCTACCAATAGCAGGACTTCAAGGGGCTTTAAGCTGGATTGAACAGAAAGGTATCGACTCAATATATTATCGTACAGAAACTATCACAAATAGATTGTTAGAGGGTTTAAAAGTTTTAAATAACGTGACGTTCTATCATACATTAGGCGATCTTTCAACAAACATAATATCGTTAAATATGAGAGGGATTGATGCGATTGATCTTGCAACTTTACTTGATAAAAAATATAATATTATTGTGGACGGAACTTTACAATCAAACCCTAGAGCTCATAAATATCTAAACACTTATCCAATGGGTGCAGTAAGATTCTCTCCAAACGCTTATTCAACTTTTAACGAAATCGACGCCGTGATAGACGCCATGAAAGAAATTAGTAATAGAGTGAAGTAAGGAAGATAGACTGATATAGAAACTTACTTTTAGCTCACAGACATTAAACTAATAACTAAAAGGAAAAATTATGAGTGAAGAACTTGAAAGTAAGATAACGACTGAAGAAATCCATAAAGAAATTGATTTAATACAGTCTTGTATTAGCCGAATGGCACAAAACTCATTTATGGTTAAAGGTTGGTATATTAGCATTATTGTTGTTATACTTGCATTACTAACTGAAAAAATCAACTTCGCAATGATTTCAATAACATTAGCGGTTGTCACAATATTATTTTGGTATCTTGATAGTTTCTTCTTAACAACTGAAAAAAAATATAGAGAAATATATAGTTGGGCTCTGCAAGAACGTCCTAAGAATAACAAAGAATTTCTTTACGAATTAAACCCACATTTATTTAAAGATAAAATTAAAAAAACAGACAATATCTTAAGAACAATGTTTACTCTAACTTTGTTTCCATTCTATGGTATCCCGCTAACTATCATTGCAACAATTAACATATATTCATATATTTGTTAATTAATATCTATTGTTTTTAAAGTTGACATATTGTTTACTTGCATGATATAAACAATTATAAATTGCTCTGGAGGAAAAGATATGAGTAAAAGACATAAGGTGTTTATTAGTTATTACCATAATGACGACCAAAAATATAAAAATGAATTATTGAGTCTAAATAAACGTTACAATTTTTTTGATGATTATTCTGTTGATGAAAATAATATAGATGACACAAATAAATCATCTGAGCAAATAAGACACATTATTCGTGACGAGTATATAAAAGATGCAACTGTTCTTATTCTTCTTTGTGGAGAAAACACTAGGAAAAGAAAACATATCGATTGGGAAATACATGCAGCAATGTATGATACAGACAAAAATCCCAAGCTAGGCATATTAATAATCAATCTACCAACAATTACACAAGCTCAACGTGTAGGGTCTGGAGAGGACAAAGCTTTACTATCAAATAATTTTGAGAGCTTGCCAAGTGTTGGTACTCGAGAAGAACTTAAGCAGAAATTCCAATATATGCCAGACAGAATAATTACTAACTTTAATAAAAATGATGTTAAAATTTCCGTTGTTAATTGGGCAATAATATCTCAGTCCCCTGCAATAGCAAGTGATTTAATACATAATGCATTTTCAAGACGAACTACCAATAAATATGACCATTCTTGTGAAATGCGAAAAAACAATACTTAGTTACTTGACCCTTTATTTACAGCTGACGCCATAGTCCGACAACCTTGCCGATGATGGTTACTTTCTTCTGATCGATTATATATGTTTTGAAATTGGAATTATCTGACTTTAATAGATATAGATTCTTGTCGGAATAAAACTCTACACGCTTAATCAATATACCATCAATGCCGATCTGTGCATCGTTGATCCTTACTGCGTACAATGAATCGTTTATAACCGTATCAATCTCGCTTCTTGATACAGTTATATAATCGCCCTTTAAAAAATATGGCAACATATAATCTGTCTTGATACGTACAGAAAATGGTCGCTCGCTCTCATCACCATACTCAAACGATGATTTCGATATGCTATGCCATGCAATGATCTCGCCATCATTTATAACATCTCCGATATCTGCCTCGCCCTCAGATGTGTCATACATCGGGATCCATGACGACCCACTAACACTGTCTGGCTCATTCACCGAATTAACCAATGATGGAGATAGTAACAGAAACTTATTATCCGTGTAACTAAACTCCTCACCCATTAAATAATTATACGAAATATTGTATCGCTTAGAAATACGCTGAATAACCGCAGCCTGTGGCAAACACTTATTATGTATCCATTTACTCACAGCAGATTTCGTCACAGCAACCTCTTCCGCTAGTTGCGTATAACTTATCTTACGTAGCTTTAATACCTGTGCAAGCCTATCGCCAAACTTCAATTCATTTGTCAATTTCTATCTCTCTTTTGAAAAATTATATTTGTACATATGACAATAATATAGCTAATATTTAAATATTGCAAGTAAATTATTTACATGTAGTCAACTTTTTGACCAAAAATAGCTTTTGTAAACTCTAAGTTTATTACATCTAAATATATAAATATTTGAAGATACACACCCCATCTAACATTTAAATTGATCCATACATATAATTTCTTAGCATATCAAATCTATCTAAGACATTCGCTCACCTTAAATATTAATAATTTTTTACATATAATTTCTTCGCATATCAAGTCTAAAACTATATAAGGTTTTGTATCTGTTCTTTGATTTTATCGATCTGTGATTTTGCATCAATAACAAATGTGATAATAGATGATTTTGTAGATTTTGAAGCGATCGTATTAAACTCTCGATTTAGTTCGATAGTTAGAAAGTCTAATTTTTTACCAATCTCTTCTTCTGTATCTATAATTGTTTTGAATTGTGTGATATGAGAATGAATTCGTACAATCTCTTCTGTGATATCTGCTTTCTCACTATGAATAACTGCTTCTTGAATAATTCTATCTTCTGATATATTTTCTAATTTAAACATATCCATTTTAGCTTTCAACCTATCCATCCATAATTGATACACATCTTCTTTACTATTTTCAATACTTACAATTAATTCTGCAATATTATTTAATCTATTAATAATATCAGCGATCAAAATATTACCCTCTGATATACGCATAACATTGATATCATCAATCGCTTTAAGTAGAGATTCTTCAATGATAGGCTCGATAAGTTCCGTAGATGTTTCATCATATTTAAATGATATTAAATCAGGTAATTTAAGGTAATCTTGTAACCCTGCTTCAGCAGATATATTAGCCTCTGATTTTAAGGTATACATTAAGGTTTTATATTTTTTTAACAGTTCAATATTCAGTTCTGGTAAACGCTCTGTTTTTTTAACTTCTAGTTCGATGCGTACATCAACCTTTCCACGTTTAAGTTTATCTTGAATAATCTTTCTGTATTTAAGATCGTTATCCAACAACGTCCTAGGCGTTTTAAGAGAGATATCACAATATTTACTATTAATAGATCTAATCGTAATCGTGACATCCATATCATCAGACAATAAACTATACTTACCAAAACCAGTCATACTTTTAATATTCATAAACTCTACTCCAACTATTATATAAGCGAATAGTATTATGGTGAATATATTCAATAAAATCAACATCTAATATAATTTTAGATACTAGAAACCCTTGATAACTCTCTTGCATTTTAAAGGTGTCTATGTTAATGTAGGGATCAATATAATTTATATGGGAGAAAATCATGAATACACTTCAAATTATCAACCCTTCAATGATAACTACAGTTTTTATAGTTATCGGTATCGGGATTGTATTTCTTAAAATGGTTAGAATTTTAAACGAATTCGAAAGAGCTGTTGTTTTTAGACTTGGTAGATATGTCGGAATTAGAGGACCTGGACTAATTATCCTTATTCCTTTTATCGAGAAAATGGTTCGTGTTAACATGAGAACAATCGTTATGGACGTGCCTCCACAAGATATTATCACTAAAGACAACGTATCGCTTAAAGTGAATGCTGTTGTATACTTTAGAATAATCTCTCCTGAGAAATCTATTCTTGAAGTTGAAAATGTTGAGTACGCTACAAGTCAGATATCTCAAACTACATTACGTAGTATTATCGGTCAATTTGAGTTAGATGATATCTTATCTCAAAGGGATAAAATTAATATGGAAATGCAAACAGTAATAGATAAACAAACTGATCCATGGGGTGTTAAAATCTCAGCTGTTGAGATCAAACATATAGATCTACCTGTTGAAATGCAGAAAGCTATGAGCCGTCAAGCTGAAGCTGAAAGAGAAAGAAGAGCTAGAGTAATCGCTGCTGAAGGTGAGTTTGAAGCATCTACTAAATTGGCTGAAGCATCTAAAATTATGGATAAAAATCCTGCAACATTGCAGTTACGTTATCTGCAAACTTTATCTGAAATAGGTTCAAAAAGTGGTTCTTCAACGATTATACCATTCCCTATTGATTTAATTAAAGCAATTCTTGGCAAAGACAGTAAGTAATTAGAATTTCATATACATATAGCAGAAGGTATCTTTTATTGATATTTTCTGCTATTTTTTATTACTCAAAATAAAGGTAGTAACAATGACAAACATTAACGAGATATTAGTAAAAGAATTTAATAGAAAAAATCAAGACATGGATAACTTGATAAAACTCCATCAAGAAGGCAACACAGTACCGTTCATCGCAAGATATAGAAAAGAGATGACTGGAGCTATGGACGAAACCGTCATACGTGATGTTATTGAACGATATGAATATCTTATTAGTCTTGAAAAAAGAAAAGATGATATTATAAAAAATATAGATGAAAAAGGTAAATTAACAGATCTATTAATGAAAACGATAGTTAATGCTAAAACTTTAACCGAACTTGAAGATATCTATGCACCTTATAAATCTAAACGTAAAACTAAAGCAGATATAGCAAAAGAAGCAGGGGTTGAACCTCTTGCGATATATATAAAATCAACAGCTGATCTATCGTTTATTGACGATGAAGCTATAAAATATATTAATGAAGTTGTGGTGGATATTAAAACAGCTATAGATATGGCTAGGGATATTTTAACTGAAGATATCTCTCACACTATTACAGTTAAAAACAGATTGAGAGAGTTATATTTTGAAACAGCTATAATCTCATCTAAAAAACATTCAGATACAAAAGAAGAGAGAAGCAGTTATGAAAACTATTACGAGTTCGATCAAAAAGTAGCAATAATTCCTCCTCATAGAATTTTAGCTATTTTTAGAGGAGAGAAAGAGAACGCTCTAAAAGTTAAAATCGAGATCGATGATGAACTCGCAACAAATGCGATATCTGCCATACTTTATAACACAACATTTCAGCAGAATGAACACGTAGAAAGAGCGATATCAAGAGCTTATAAATCATTCCTATCTCCATCAATCGAGTTAGAGTTAAGGTCTGAATTAAAATCTAACGCTGAACTTAGAGCTATTAATGTGTTCTCTGAAAATCTTGCAGCACTACTGCTCACACCAACAATTAAAGGTAGAAGAATAATCGGTATTGATCCTGCATTTAGAACTGGTTGTAAATATGCTGCGATTGATGACACAGGAAAATTGTTAAGCTATGGAGTGATCTACCCTACTCAACCTGCTTGCAACTATGAAGGCAGTAAAGATATTGTTGTAAGTACTATTAAAAAATATAACTTAAACACGATAGCTATTGGAAACGGAACAGCATCGAGAGAAACTGAAGAATTTGTTGCAAAAGTGATAAGTGAAGAAGGACTCGCTATAGATTACACGATTGTTAATGAAGCTGGTGCATCTGTTTATTCTGCAAGTGAGATTGCGAAAGCTGAATTTCCTGATATAGATTTAACATTTCGTGGAGCTATTTCAATTGCTAGAAGAGTTATAGATCCGTTATCTGAACTTGTAAAAATTGAACCTAAATCAATTGGTGTTGGAATGTATCAACACGATGTGTCTGCTAAGAAATTAGATAAATCATTAAAGACAGTTGTTGAAACAGTTGTAAACTCTGTTGGTGTTAATTTAAATACAGCGTCAACATCTCTACTAAAATATATAGCTGGACTGAACTCAACTATCGCTGAAAATATTATAAAATTTAGAGAGAAAAAAGGCAGGTTTACCAAACGATCAGAACTGCTTGATATCCCAGGACTTGGTGAATCTATCTATCGTCAATGTGCAGGATTTTTAAAAATATATGATGGTGAAGAGAAACTTGATAAGATATTTATCCACCCAGAAAGCTATGAAGCAACATATAAACTTTTAAATAAATTAGGTATAGATATCGATAACGCTAATATGATTAGATTGAAATTAAAAACTATTAATAAAGAAGAGATATTAAAGGAACTTGGTATAGGTGCGTTTACATTCGATGATATTATAGCAAACTTAGAGAAACCTGATAGAGATATTAGAGATAATGTAGATCCGATAATTTTCAAGAATGGGATAGTATCACTTGAAGATATTGAGATCGGAAGTAGACTAAATGGTAAGATTACAAACATAGTTGATTTTGGTGCATTTGTTGATGTAGGGCTTAAAAATGATGGTTTAATTCACTTATCTCAACTAGCTGATAAGTTTATTAAAAGTCCATCAGAAGTTGTTAAAGTTGGCGACAATGTGAAGGTTAGAGTTTTAGAGATTGATAAGAATAGAAACCGTGTTTCACTCACAATGAAAAGTCAAACTACAGACTAGTTTACGATAGTAAATCAAATGTGATTGCTTGTTAAGTGTGATTGGTTAGTAAGTATGGTTGTTTGACTTGGTGCGATGGGTTAGCTCGGTGCGATTGCTTATTAAGTGTAATTATTTATTAAGCGTGATTACTTGTTAAGTGTGATTGTTTAGTTAACTATAATTAATCCAGCTTGTTGTGATTTGCTTCACAGGTGTATTTGCTCGGCTTGTTCGATTGTGTAAAGAGTGTGATTGCTTGTTAAATAGATTACTTATTAATTGTAATTACTTATTAAGCATGACTACTTGTTAAGTGTGATTTTTAGTTAGCTATAATTAACCCAGCTTGTTGTGATTTGCTTCACAGGTGTATTTGCTCGGCTTGTTAGATTGTGCAAAGAGTGTGATTGTTTATTAAGCGTGACTACTTGTTAAGTGTGATTGTTTAGTTAGCTATAATTAACCCAGCTTGTTGTGATTTGCTTCGCAAGTGTATTTACTCGGCTTGTTAGATTGTGCAAAGAGTGTGATTGCTTATTAAGTGTAAGTATTTATTAAGCGTGACTACTTGTTAAGTATGATTGTTTAGTTAACTATAATTAATCCAGCTTGTTGTGATTTGCTTCGCAAATGTATTTACTTGGCTTGTTAGATTGTGCAAAGAGTGTGATTGCTTGTTAAATAGATTACTTATTAAGTGTAATTATTTATTAA